>JAUXVD010000021.1 GCA_030684575.1 Nitrospirota bacterium
TCCCCTAACGGGTTCCCGACTTCGATGACCGGCTGGAGCGCGGTCAACGCCAGGACCTTATCCGCCACCGCCACTGCGGCGACCGTCCCCACGGAGACTTTTAAGAACTGCCTACGTGACAAAAACATGGGTAACACCTCCCTGCTAGTTAGACACTGACTAACTGCTACTTGCTCCCGAATCGAACCGTCCCACCTCCCTTCGCCGTTGATCGACACGATGCAATCACGCACAGGCAACCGTTTCGATCTGCGAGGATCCTTTACAAGCCCTGTGCCCAACGGGAGAGTTTTCAGGAAAGAGATGCGGCTAGAAATAGACCAGGTTAATCATTTGGTTACGCGAGGCCTGGATTGCGATTTTTACCGGAAGACCAATGGAGGCAGGAGGGCACCGTCAGCGATTGCTGACTCATGGATTGGAGAATCTTCTAACCGTGCAGATCGACAGGATATTTTACTGTCAGTGAATCAAGACAGGAGGCGCTGGCAGTCGAAAACGCAATAGGGAGGCGTGATTCAGCCGTAAATACGGAAAGGACTGTCAGGGAAACATGACGCTCGGTTACTTCTCGTCTTTCAGATATCGTCGCATAATTTCGTGAAAATACGAACGAGGAAGTCCTGCCTCCAGCGAGGCATGAGTCACGTTTCCCTGGTGGCGGTCGAGTTTGCGCTTGATGTATCGGCGACTGAAATCCTCCAATACTTTTTCCTTCGCCTTTGCGTAAGGCAAGGAGAGGTAGTCGTCCGACTCCGGTCGTTGCGCTTGATCGGTGAATTGCAGCAACCCGACGACGTCGTGGTAACCGATACGGTCGCCTTTGGCTAACATCACAGCCCGCTCCATTACGTTCCGCAACTCGCGTACGTTTCCAAGCCAGCAATAGGCGACGAGTTCGGTCGCGGCCGAGGGATGCAAGTCCGCGATGGGTTTTCCAAATTCTTTCGCGTATCGCCTGATGAAATGGCGTGCAAGAAGGGGGATATCTTCCGTTCGCTCCCGCAACGGTGGCACCTTAATCGCCATCACATTGAGCCGAAAGAAGAGATCCTTTCTGAACTCGTTCCGTTTAACTTTTTCAATCAACTCCTGATTCGTCGCGGCAATGAAGCGAGCCCTGAATTTCTTGAGCTGGACGCTTCCGACCGCCCGTACCTCACCTTCCTCCAACACACGAAGCAGTTTCGCCTGTAAGGGGAGCGGTAAGTCGCCGATTTCATCGAGGAATAGCGTCCCTCCCACCCCCTGTTCGAGGAGGCCGAGCTTGTCTCCGACAGCGCCCGTAAACGCGCCACGCACATGGCCGAAGAGTTCGCTATCGACGGTGCCTTCCGAGAAGGTCGTGCAATCGATGACTTGAAAGGGACCGTTTCGTTCCGCGCTCCGATCATGGATCGCTCTGGCGATGAGCTCTTTCCCGGTCCCGGTTTCACCGATGATCAAGGTCGTGGTATGGACGCTGGCGGCCGCTTCGATCATGGTCGTCAAGGCGCGAAAGGCGGGGCTGACTCCTACAAGTTCCTTGAACGGGAGCGCGTCCCCGGTCTGGCCAGGCTCGTAGCGGTACAGCATTTCTGAAATCCGCATGGCGCGATGAATCCGCGCCGCTAAATCGAGCTTCTCGAATGGCTTGGTGATGTAGTCGAAGGCGCCGCACCGCATGGCTTCAACCCCGATATCCACCGTATCCACCCAGCTGATCATAATGACGGGGATCCTCCGGTCCATGGCTTGCACGCGCTGCAGCAGTTCAAGGCCGCTCATGCCCGGAAGGCGCACATCCGAAATCACCAGATCGATTCGTCGCTCATTCAGGATCTGCAACCCGCCCTCGGCTCGGGCGGCAATGACCAATTCGACTCTTTCATCATCTTTTCGAGGCAGCTCCTCCTCGACCGTTCGGAGGAACATTTCGACATCTCCCCCGTTATCCTCCACGAGCAGAATGGTAAAGGTCTTATCGATGGTGCTGTACATTGCGCATCACTCCTATTGCTTCGACCATGAATCGCTGAGCCCAGAATCCCCTTACGGAGCGGCGAGGTTGTGCTGCTGCCGGTCGGGAGGCGACGGTGCTATGGATAACACGGGCAACCGGACAAAAAACGTACTGCCCGATCCGACAGCGGACTCCACGGTGACCTCGCCCTCATATTGCTCGACCACCGTCTTGACGATCGAGAGACCGATTCCCGATCCCGGAACCTCCTCCCCTACCAGTCGGGAAAATGGGAGGAACAGGCGATCAAACATGGACGCGTCGATCCCCATCCCGTTGTCGCGGACATACAAGAGGGGCCCCCGACTGCTCCCGGTCGTGCCGATCTCTACATGGGGGTCCGCCTGATCGCCCATGTACTTAATGGCGTTACTGATCAGATTATCAAACACTTGTTTCACATGGATGCGACGGCATCCGAGGCGTGGCAGATCGGGCTCGATCGTCACCCGGATCCTGTTCTTCAGGCAATCTTTCTCCAGCAGGGCCAGGATTTCGCCGATGACCGAATTCACGTCCACGCTTTCCAGCGGCGAGGGCTCATATTTGATCCGCGCAAGATCCAAGGTTCGCTCAGCCAGCGCCGCAAGATCCTTCCCCTCGTTCTTGATCCAGGCAAGGTATTGCAGTCCCTTCGCATCAAGGTGCTTGCCGTAATCCTGCTCGATCCATGACGCGAACTCCGCCACACGTCCCGCCGGCGCTTTGACCTCATGAATCATCTCGGCGACGTTGCGCTCGACCGCCTGCAGTCTCGCGCGCAGCGTGTGAGACTCGAACTCGACCGCCTCGAACAGACGCGCATTCTCCATCGTGACCGCGGCATACGACGCGAATTGCTGAGCCAACTGAATGTCCCACTCCGTAAACTTCTGTGTATGCGTCAGGCTCAACAGCACCAGCACGCCACGGCACTCATGCGGGCCCACCATGGGAACCGCCATATAACTCTTGGCGCCGAACTGGTCGCGAAACCGGATTGGTCTGTCCGGATATTTCGACAGGTCTTCGACCACCACGGGGCGCTTCGTTTCGAACGCCTGGTTGGAAAACGGCGTTTCTTCGACGAGGAGAATTTGATCCCGGATCCGATCGAAGGCCGTGCCGGAAGCCGCCGCCACCAGCCAGCATTCCATCGTAGGATGGCGGACCATCACCAGCGCGAGATCGGCTTCCAAGGATTCGACCGCGCGATCGGCGATTCGTCGAAGCACACCATCCAGCCCCCCCGGCTCCAGCATGCCGATGTCTTCCCCCGTCGCGTGCAGGGCCTGTATTTCCTCAATATGACCTTGAATGGTTTCGGCCATTCGATCAAAGGTCCGCGCGAGCTGTCCCAGTTCATCCCTTGTGTCGACTTGGATTTTCGTATGGAACTCGCCGGCTGCCATACGCTCGGCTCCCTCCGTCAGGCGTTTGAGCGGCTCACGGATCAGACGATAGAGAAACAGCAGCGCCGTGCCTACCAATCCGAGCGACAGGACAAGAAACCCGATCTGCAAACTATACAGAGCGTGCAGCCGACCGGCAGACTCCTGCTCCACCGACTGCACCACCTCCTCCATGTCCGTGACGAATTCATCCGTCAGATCGAGGTACTCCTCCTGCTGCGTGATGAGATCCCTGCCCGTCGATTCTAACGCCCGCTCCAGGGCAGGCCTCAGCTGATTCGACCAGCGATCCTGGACCTTCTGCATTTGCGCGGACAGGTGGGGGTTGATGTCCCCGACGGCGTCATGCTCCGGCGTCCCGAAGCGTAGTCCTTCCAGGACCCGTTCCAACTCGAGGATGTCTTCGCGAATGAGCGCCGCTTCTTTTCCTGCAAGGGAACCGGGAAGACGCTGGACGAGGGAAGCCAGTTTGTATGCGCGCATGCGCTCGGCCCCGGCCTGTTCGATCGCTTTGCTCGTTCCGATGAGCTGCCGTGTGTAATGGGACGTGATCAGGAGCAACAAGCCGAATGCTACCGACAGGCCGCCGACGACCATCCCGACCTTGATAAGAATCGAGGCGGTGCCGCGCTGCCCCCCATTGTCTTGTATGCCGATCGAGGCGCTCATGGGTATGCGACTCCGGTGCCGAAAGTGCTGGAACGATGCGCCTCACAGACCAGGCCCACCGATCGGCGCAGTTGAAGATAACAGCCGGGCATGGAGTCGACGGCGGAGATGCCGCGGCTTTCAGCCCTGCCCACCAGGTGCCTCCCGGACATCCCGCGCGCAGCGAAAGCCCATCCAGTTCATCTTGGTGTTCGGATCGGTCCCGTTGCGTTGCGCGGTCCGTACGCTGGGGGTACTGTCAATCCAGCCGCCGCCGCGGAAGCTCCGCTGCGTTCCCTTCTCTGGCCCCTTGGGATTCTTATCCGGCGCAGTCGCGTAGTACTTGGGGTCGAACCAATCTGCCACCCACTCGGCCACGTTACCCGCCATCTGGAACGTGCCGTAGGGACCGACGCCATTGTCGTACTTGTCCACGGAAATGATCGGTGGATAGAGGAGTAACCGCTCGGGACGATCGCGCACCGGGCCGGACAAGCCGGTCCGACCGAAGTTCGCACGCGACAGACCGGCTGGCTGGTTACCCCAAGGATAAATCCGCCCATCCTCCCCACGGGCCGCCTTCTCCCACTCGGCCTCGGTGGGGAGGCGTTTGCCGGCCCACGTGCAGTAGGCAGCGGCATCGTCCCACGATACGTGCATCACCGGATGGTTAACCATGGTGTCCTGGAAGTTACCGCCGTCATATTGCCAGTCGATCAGCGGTGCAAAACCTTTGGCGAGGGTGTACTTCAGATATTGCACGGTGGTCACTTCGAATTTATCGATCTCATAGGCATCCAGATAGACCGTTCGCTGCGGGAACTCCGCCGGGTACGCATTGCGATCGACCTTTCGATCGCTCCCCATCAGGAAAGGCCCCGCGGGAACCAGGACCATGTCGTCGTGAGCCGGCAGCTTCGCCCGCTCGGCAGCAAGCTTCTTTCCTTCAGGAGTCCATTCCCGGACGACGTCGGACACATCCAACGCATACACCGGCCCACTGACTCCCATCAACCCTGAGATCACGACCCCAACGATGATTCCACATGCTCGCACGATCCATCCTCCTTGCTGTGTTACATGCCCGGCGTAATCGGCTCCGGGGCTGCTTGTTTCTGGAAATCTTCCAACGGCTGAAAATTGAGCGGCAGATTAAAGAGGTAGTCCGAAACCGAGCGCAACTTCACATGCTGGTACTCCACGATCCAACTCCCGTCTTTCTTCGCCAGCTTCATCGGGAAATGCATGTCCGTCGCGACCCACTGATAATAGACCTCGACCAGCTCCCCTTGCTTCGTCGTCACTTCATACAGAACGGTCGGATGACCTTCGCGCATTTCCGTCCCGATCTCCTGTCGCGACACTTCCCCCTCCATCCGTTCGCTCACCCTGAGATCCTGCTCCGGACCATAGGGCATCGTTTTGAAATGCTTCATCCGCGAAAGCAGCAACCACACGACCTGCTTATCCTTGCGCACGATGCTCACGTTGACCGGTCCCATTGAATGGTGCTCGATCCGCCACATCTGATCCCGGTAATAGATGACCGCTTTGTGCGACTTACCGTCGATCTTCGTCACTTGATCGGCGGTAAACTCCAGCGCCCAAGCCGGTAAACCGACGAGCAGCAGGCTGCAAACCATACACATAGCGAGACCGATCTGACGCATTGCGGAAAACTCTACCATAAGCCCCTGCTCACCTGCTTCTGATCGGTTACGAGAGGACGAGCACCCCGGCTCCCGAATACCCTCCGGCTTTCAATTCCTGCAGCGCGCGATTGGCGTCAGCGAGGGGGAACGACAGGGTATGTGGTTTAATCGGAATCGCAGCGGCTTCGCGCAGGAGATCGAGCCCGTCCTGCCTCGTATTGGCCGTCACGCTTCGAAGGACCCTCTCGCCAAAGACCTCGCGATCGTAGTCGAGCGAGGGAATCGCCGTCATGTGAATCCCGGCGAGAGCGAGCGTGCCGCCGCGTTCCAATGCACGCAGAGCCGGCGGGACCAATTCACCGGCCGGAGCAAAGATGATCGAGCCGTGGAGCTTGTCGGGCGGCTGGTCGGTCGCCCCGCCCACCCAGACGGCGCCCAAGTCACGGGCGAAACGTTGATGCGCCTCTGTCAACGAGCTGACATAGACCTGACAGCCCCAATGGCGAGCAATCTGGATGACAATGTGCGCGGACGCGCCAAACCCATAGAGACCGAGCCGTTGCCCCGGCTTGATGCCGCTCAAACGCAAGGCGCGGTAGCCGATGATCCCGGCACAGAGGAGAGGGGCCGCTTCTTCATCGCTGAAGATAGGTGGAATCGGATAGGCAAAGGCTGCCGGAACGAGCGCATACTCCGCATATCCGCCATCGACCTGATAGCCGGTAAACCTGGCATGCTCGCACAGGTTCTCGCGCCCGCTCGTGCAAAACTCACACATGCCGCACGTGTGCTGCAGCCAGGCGATGCCGACTCGCTCGCCGACCGTCCGCTCACTCACGCCGGGGCCAACCTGACTGACGACCCCCACGGCTTGGTGGCCGGGAATAAGCGGAAGCGTGGGATTGGCCAACTCGCCTTCGATGACATGCAAATCCGTCCTGCAGATCCCGCAGACGGTGAGGCGAACCAAGACCTCACCAGGACCTGGCTGTGGTGTTGGACGCTCGCACAGCTGCAGCGGGGAGGTTTCCACATCCGCCGTGCGCGCCAGAACCATCGCTTTCATGCGTGATTGCTCTCAGAAAGATGAGACTCGATGCGCCGATTATTGGTCACGCGTATTAGGACAACAGGAAAACACTCTTGCAGGCTGTTCAAAATGACCGTCCGGCAAGGCCGCAGCAAGCGAAGTGGCGAGGCGTACCCTTGAGGTACGTTGAGCCTCTGAGCAAAGCGAGAACGAAGCCGGCGGGATTTTTCAACAGCCTGCTAGGGTTTCGCCTTGATACATTCAATATCGAGTCGTATCTGAACCTCATCGCCGACCACGAGCCCGCCGCTATCCAACGTTTTGTTCCAGACCATCCCGAAGTCTTTGCGATTCAGCTTCCCCTCCGCATTGAAGCCGGCCCTCGTATTGCCCCAAGGGTCTTTCGTCACTCCGTTATAATGGCCCACCAGGGTAATTTCCTTGGTCACGCCCCGCATCGTGAGATCGCCCACCGCCGCATAACCCTCTGCGGTTTTCTTATAGCTCTTCATCTTGAAGGTCATCGTCGGTGCATGTTCCACATCAAAAAAGTCGGCACTCCGCAAGTGGGCATCCCGTTTTTCGTGATTCGTATTCACCGACCCCGTCTTGATCGTGGCCTCAATCGCCTTCACCGTGCCGGCTTCGGTATCCATGTCGATATGCCCGGTATAGTCCATGAACCGCCCCGTCGTCTTCGATACCAGCATGTGCGCGACACGAAACTCGATCGACGAATGCTCAGGATCCACATTCCAACGAGCCGGTTCTGCGTGACTCTCCAACGGACACCAGACCATCACGCCGAACAGCACACACAGACCCCACCTCTGCATTCTTCGCCTCAACATACAACACTCCTTTGGGATCCCATCGATCGGTATGGCCGACAGGGCCTGAATGGAATAATGGAATAACTGCTACTTCTTCGCAGGCTGGCTGACTGACGGATTCCCCACCGCCTGTACATCGCGAGACCGCACCCGGCTACCGGTTCGCATCCGGATATGCACGTCCACCGCGTCCTCCCCCAGCTCACTGGGGAACGGCAGAAACGGTTGCGCATGGACCACGGCATAAATTCCCGCTTCGTCGATTTCACGGGCGCCGGACCCCTTCTCAACTTCAATCAGCTGGGCGCGGCCGTTGGGAAACATTTTGAAACGGACCTTTACGGTTTCGCTGCTCGCCGCATGCCGGATTCCGCGGACCTGGCGAGCCCAACTCTTGCTGATCAGTTGACTGACATGCTGCCAGTAGGCCTTGCCCTCCCCGGGAGAAGCAAACGGGACCAAATCCTCCTCGGCTAAGACGCCCGTCGAGATCGGTTCCACCGCCGTCTGCACTTCATCCAGAACCACCTCATCGCCCCGTGATTCTTCGGAGCGGACAGGGAGCACCTCACTCGTCTCATCGACCGGCTCTGACCGATCCATCGTCACATACACGACCCGACGCATCAGCCGTTCGAGTTTATCCTGACGGGATCGGGCAAAGGTCACTTGGACTCGCGCCGCTCTGGGCGGCACAGAGGTCCGGCTCATCGGGATGGGCTCGAGCGTCACCGTCCCCTTCAGCCCCATCGACTCTGCATCCGGCTCAAGCGTAACCGTTTGGGCTTGAAACGCCATCGATTCACAGATCGCCACCACCGGAGTCGTCCCCGCAGCGACCCCCCCAAGTACGATCGTCAATGTCACCGGCTTGCCGGTTTGCGGATCGCCCATCGACTCCGCTTGGCTTAACTCGAACTGCGCCCAACGCTTCGTGGGACCCGACGAGGGGGCCGTCTGTGGGGATGATGCGGAATATGCGGGTGAGGGAGAGCCGGGAGCCAACCATGCGGCGCAACAGATGCCTGCCACAATCACAAGGCTTTGGTGGTACAGCGCCTTCATAAACTGCATCCTACCGATCTCGCCGCACCCGTGCAACTCGGTGTTCCCCTAGGAGTAGGCATGGTCCAATCGCTGGTATACAATGGATTCATGCAGGCGCTTGTGAAAACATCGGCTCAACCAGGATTGACGCTCAGCACCTGCCCCGATCCACAACCGGGCCGCACCGATGCGGTCATCCGCGTGAAAGCCACGTCGCTCTGCGGGACCGATGCCCATATTTACAATTGGGATCCTTGGGCCCATAGCCGCATCCACCCGCCACGGATCATCGGTCATGAAATGTGCGGCGAGGTCGTGGAAGTCGGGCCCGAGGTCACCTTGGTCAAGAGAGGGGACTATGTCGCAGCCGAGTCGCACCTCACATGTGGGCACTGTTTCCAATGCCGGACCGGACAGGCGCATGTGTGCAAGAACTATCGCATCCTGGGAGTCGATCTCGACGGATCGTTTGCGGAATACGTTGTCCTGCCGGAAGCCGTGCTCTGGAAGACGTCACCCACCATTCCACCGGAACTCGCCTGCGCGCAAGAACCGCTCGGCAACGCCGTCGATGCCGCCTTAGTCGAAGACCTCACGGGACAGACGGTACTGATCACCGGCTGCGGTCCGACCGGACTCTTCGCAGCCGCCGTCGCACGAACGGCCGGCGCCGCCACCATCATTGCGTCGGACGTCAGTGCCTACCGCCTGGACCTGGCCAAACAGGTCGGGGTCGATCATGTGCTCAACGCCACAACTGACACCGCCGATCACATCGCCGCCGCCATTCGTGACATCACCGCCGGCGAAGGGGTCGATGCCTCCCTCGAAATGTCGGGAAACCCGATCGCCTTACATCAGGCCTTCAATGCCGTGAAGAACGGTGGACGTGTGACGCTCTTCGGCATTCCCACAGGGTCCGTATGTTTTGATCTCCCCAACGAAATTATTTTTAAGGGCATCCGCGTGTACGGCGTGACGGGCCGCCGACTCTTCAAAACCTGGTACCGCTTGGCCGGGCTCTTCCAGGCCGGGCTGAATATTAAGCCGATCATGACCCATACCTTTCCCATGAAAGACTTTGAACAGGGGTTCAAGTTGATCAACTCAGGACAATGTGGAAAAGTGGTGCTGATTCCGTGAAAGGCTAGAGGCCAGAGGCTAAAGGCAAGAGGCTCCAGATAGAGCCCGCTAGCCACTCGCCCCAGGCCTCTCGCCTAAACAATGTTATGGCCTACCATTCACTCAAGACATCAGTCTCAGCGCGGCTCGCGGACATCCGTGCGGCGGGCCTCTATAAATCCGAGCGCCAAATCCTCAGTCCGCAAGGGGCCGAGATTCGCGTGACGCAAGGTGAGGTTCTCAATCTCTGCGCCAACAACTATCTGGGGCTCGCCAACCACCCTGACATCAGACGGGCCGCCATGGAAGGGTTGCACGAACATGGCTACGGTATGGCCTCCGTCCGGTTCATCTGTGGCACGCAGGATCTCCACCTACAGCTCGAACAGACGCTCAGCACCTTCCTGGGTACCGAGGACACCATCCTGTATAGTTCCTGCTTCGATGCCAACGGCGGACTCTTCGAGGTGCTGCTCGGCGAGCAAGACGCCGTCATCAGCGATGCCCTGAACCATGCCAGCCTGATCGATGGTATCCGTCTCTGCAAGGCCACCAAACTTCGTTATGCGCATTCCGATATGGCGGACCTGGAAGCCAAGCTGCATGACGCAACAGCCTGCCGCCTTCGCCTGATTGCGACGGACGGGGTCTTCTCCATGGATGGCGATCTCGCGAAACTCGATCGGATCGTCGAGCTGGCGGAGCGGTACGATGCAGCGGTGATCGTCGACGACAGTCACGCGACCGGCGTACTCGGACGCAATGGCCGCGGCACGCCGGACCATTTCGGCGTGGCGGACCGGATCGAGATCGTCACCAGCACGTTGGGGAAAACATTGGGGGGCGCAGCAGGCGGGTTTACATCCGGACGAAAAGAAATCGTCGAGCTGTTGCGACAACGGTCGCGACCATACTTGTTTTCAAACTCACTTCCCCCGGTCATTGCCGCAGCGGCTCAACGGGCCGCCATCCTGGTCGCCCAAGGCGACCAGTTGCGAACCAGACTGCGCGAGAACGCTGCCTTCTTCCGTGCGCAACTCACCGCCCTCGGGTTCCGGCTCATTCCCGGCGAACATCCCATCATCCCGGTCATGTTGGGCGATGCCTCGCTCGCGACCAGGATGGCAGAACGGCTGTTGGAGGAAGGGATCTATGTCGTGGGATTTAGTTACCCGGTTGTGCCGGAAGGGCAAGCGCGGATTCGCGTCCAGATGTCGGCAGCCCATACCAGAGAACAGCTGGAGCGGGCCAGCGCTGCCTTTGCCACGGTTGGACGGGAACTGGGTGTGATTTCCTAACAGGCGGCTGAAACCGTCCGCCAGCGTCGTTCTCGCATCGTTCAGACTCTCAACGGGGACCCAGCCGCCTCACCACTCGGCGGCGCGCACAAACATGGTACTCCTTATTCGTCGCACCGTGCGCCCCAGCGGGTACGCCTCGGCCCTTCACTCGCTGCGGCCTTGCTGAACGAACGGTTTGAGCCGCCTGCGAAGGCTATTTGCTTCTTTGCCCCAGCACTTGCTTACTCTCGGACTGCCTTCGCTCGCGTCTGCAGATAGGCATTACGGACAGCCGTGTAGAGATCGAGCGTCGCCTCTTCGACTCCCTGGTATTTCTCGAGATTTCGCGAGCGCTCATTCACGATCTCTTCGACACGGACGCCGAATTGGATCACGCTGGTCGTCGTCCGATTCTTATGTGCGATGATCGAGGGAACATTCTTGACCTCGATGAGCGGAGCAACCAGCCAGTTGATCGGGTTTAAGAACACGTCGCCCACGTAGCCCGTGAAATCTCTGACGGTAAAGGGAGGCAACAACGGCAACACTAAATAGGGGCCAGGCTTCATACCGTAATGCCCGAGTGTTTGGCCCATATCTTCTTCAGGCGTCTCTAAGCCCATGTCTTTGGCCACGTCGATCAGTCCCGCCCCACCGATCGTGCTGTTCACCAAGAACCGTCCGACTTCGATGCCGGCCCCCTTGAACTTGCCCTGAAACATATTGTTCAAGAAACGCGGAGGAAAACGCAGGTTGTAATAGATGTTGCTGATACCGATCTGAACCCAGTCCGGCAAGAGAAAGTTATACCCCTTCGCGGCCGGCTTGAGCACAAATCGGTCGACCTGACGGTTGAACTGAAAGATATTGCTGTTGAACGGCTCCCAGGGATCGTACTCCTCACCGGCTGCTTCATCGGCCCTGGCAAAGGGATCGAACGGTTCGTCTGGAGCGGTCACGTCCTGCGACGGAGGAGTCTGTGCGGAAGTCTCCCCAATCGCCGGCTTCTCGTCGCTCACCCCCTGCGTCTGTACTGTGCCTGATTTCCCCGCACAGCCAGTAACCAGTAGCATCACAACCGTCAGCAGACTGAACGTCAGCATACGAAAAGAACTCATCAGCCCGGCCTCCTTCACCCACATTGCATGAACAAGTCTCTTTCGGCCGCCATCCCCCTCTGAGCGGGCCTTCTGGTCAACCGACGGCACTCTACCAAATGCCGGCGCGATCTCCAATCACTTCTTACGAAATTCAGGCATGGCACGCGATAGGCCTACTCTATCTCGGTCTGTCGGCCCATTTGCTCAAGTCTTACAAACCTATGCGAGCACGGACTAGCAGCCTGCTAAGACCGGATGGCGGCTTGAACAAACTCTACCCACCGCCTGAAATAGGCCGTGCCACCGATCTGATAGGTATTGTTATGGTCGGCGCCCTCGATGAGATAGAAGAATTTCGGCGGCCTCGCTGCCTCAAAGACCTGCTTGCCTAATTCGAGGGGAATAATGTCGTCTCTGTCGCCGTGAATGATCAGCTTCGGCAGCGAGAGCTGCGGAAGGCGATCAAGGAGCGTGAACGCGGCCCCCAACAGCCAATGAACCGGCAACCCGCCGTAATGGAACTTGGCCACCGCTTCGATGGACGGAAACACCGATTCGAGGATCAGCCCTGCAGCAGGCTTCTGAGAGGCCAATTCCCCCGCCACCGCTCCACCGAGTGAACGTCCGAAGATGATGAGGCGTTCGGAACGGATCATTCTGGTGCGAGTTAGATAATCATAGGCACCCAGCGCATCCTGATAGAGCCCTTCCTCCGAAGGCCGCCCCTGGCTCCGACCGTAGCCGCGATAGTCGAACAGAAACACCGACAGGCCTGACTGATAGAGCAGCTTCAGATTCTCCAGCCGATGGATCACATTACCGGCATTACCATGGCACCAGAGTATGACCGGACGATCGGCTTGCGCTTCGACATACCACCCGAACAGGCGGATGCCATCGCCGGCCTGAAACCACACCTCCTCCAGCGGCAAGCCGGTCAGCCTCGCCCAATCGCGATCTTGCCAGGGTTCAGGATGATAGACGAAAAATTGGTCGAGGATGCTCATAGCAGCTTCGGACAGGTTGGCTTCGCGGTCAGTTCAGAACGACCATCCAATGCCGCCGGACAGGATCTGCGTGTGGAAATCGAGTTTGACCCGCTGGTTACCGGCGCCTCCACTGTCCCAACTATACTTGGTCACGAAATATTTGTACTCGCCAAAGAGAAACAGTTGCTCCGTCATGAAGACCCGCAGGCCGCCGAGAAACTGATAGGCGAAGGCGAAATCTGCTGAACTGCCAGACAGCCTGACATTGCTACTGGTGATGTTCACGCTATGGAGGATGCCGGTCGACGTACCCCCTCCGGCTCCGATGTAGGGGTGGACCGCCTCACCTGGATACCGCAATATCACGTTATACATCGTTGCGAGGGCGATCACGCTGCCCTGCGCCTCTGTCGTGCCGGTCCCGGACGTGGTTCGCGGAGCCCTCACGCTGCCGCCAAGCCCGAAGGCTTCGATCTCAGCACCGACGATTTTCCTGGTGAACCAAGGATAGATATCGAATTTGATCCCCGCACCGATTGCCCCCCGTACGTCGGTGCTTGGGATACGATTGCCGCCGACGGAAAGGTCCTCATTTTGGGGGAAGAGGCCCATGACATGTCCGCTCAAGTAGAGATCGATATTCTTTTCTGGCGGGGATAACGGAGCTGGCTGCGGAGGCACTCCCTGTGCGAATGCCACACCGTCCCCTATCGGCTCGATACCGGAAATTCCCGACAGGCAAACGATGGAAACACAGACGAGTCTGCTCCTCCAGGTCGTTTCTCCCATAGCCGTAACCTCATTCGCACAAATGTGCAGTACGTGAGTTTTTTCATGGAACCTAGCACGGTCGGCCAACAGAGACAACGCCGAGAAAGTCATGGCAGAGTCGTTCCAAACCGATGTCTCCAACCCGTCCTTGATCTAGCAACGTTATCCCTTCTTGGATATACTCCAACCCACTCGATTACCATGCCATGAGGTTGTCCATGTCTTCCGTCCCTTCCGCAGGCTCGAATACGACTCCGACCCCATGCGACGTCCTCGTGGTTGGAGGCGGCCCGGCCGGCTCGACCATTTCAGCTGTGCTCGCGGAACGCGGATGGAATGTGCATCTGCTGGAAAAAGATTCCCACCCGCGCTTTCATATTGGAGAATCGCTCCTCCCGCATTCGGTCCCGATGTTGAGAAAGCTCGGCGTGCTGCCGGAAATCGAGAAGATCGGCATCATCAAGTACGGCGCGGAAATGGTGTCGAAGTACCATGGTCGATCACACATGTTCTATTTCGCTAAGGCCATCGATTCCTCCCAGCCCTATGCATTCGAGGTCAAACGATCCGAGTTTGACGCTATCTTGATGAAAAACGCGGTGGCAAAAGGCACTCATATCCACGAAGGCCTGAAGGCCCAGCATGTCGAGTTTCGTCCTGGATCGTCTTCAATCGTTCATGCCGAAGATCGGACCGGGCGCCCCGTCGCCTGGGAGGCGAAGTTCGTCGTGGATGCCAGCGGCCGCGATACGTTTCTTTCCGCACAGCTGGGAGGGAAACATCGGAGCGCCACCCACAACAGCGCGGCAATCTTCGGACATTTCGAAGGGGTGACTCGATTGCCCGGCGCAGACGAAGGGAACATCACGGTCGGCTGGCACGACCACGGGTGGTGCTGGCTGATTCCCTTCAAAGACGGCACGATGAGCGTGGGCGTCGTCTGCTGGCCCGACTACATTCGATCGCGACAGGTCCCGCTCGACCAATTTCTCCTAGACACCCTCGCGCTGATGCCGTCCATCGCTGAGCGGATGAAGCAGGCCACGCTGAGGACCGAGGTCTACGCCGCCGCAAATTTTGCCTACCGTAGAGAAACCATGTCCGGCGAGGGCTATCTCATGGTCGGCGACGCATTCGCCTTCATCGACCCCATGTTCTCCAGCGGTGTCCACCTGGCCTTGAACAGCGCGATGATGGGAGCCGACGTCGTCGAGGCCTATCTGCGGCACTCCCCGGAATATAGGCCGAAACTTCGCGAATTCAACCGCACCGTGCGGCGGGGGATCGATGCATTTTCCTGGTTCATCCATCGATTCACTCAACCGGCCTTTCGGGATCTGTTCATGTCGATGCGGAGACCCCCGAAGATGGAACAGGCTGTCCTCTCGCTCTTGGCCGGTGATGTCTTTACCCAATCACGGGCGCGAGTGCCGCTTTTCATCTTTAAAGTTGCCTACTACCTGACCTATGTGCTCAATTGGAAAGAGAATAGGACTGCGGCTCGTCGTCGCAGATTAGGGCTCCAGACCACCGTCACCAACCTGAAAGATTACGCCGTCAACCACGAGACCTAGCCGAGGGACCAAGAGGAGCGTCGTCGTGCGACCAAGCCAGACACAACAATCCTACGCGGCAGGTCATCACACGTCGGACGCAACGTTGCGGCCCCGCCTGACCTATGTCGAGACTTCGGAGCTGACGACCTGGCTCGCCGCGTCCGGCACCCATCCCTTGGCCATCATTTCATTCGGACAGGCCACCCCACGCACCATTTTATGTCCAACCATGAGCCTCGACCTCGCGCAATTGGAGGGGCATCCCTTGCTTGAAGTCTGGACATCCGACCAGCCCGTGGCGACTCTTCAGAAGAATGAATGCTCCTTGGCAATGAGCGGGGATGTCCTGGCTGGGACCATCTCCCTCGACGAAAAATCGGGAGCCACGTTGGATGTCACGACAGAGCTGGCCTACCGACAGCTCCTTCAGCACACGCGTGAACTCGGGTTTCCCTATCTGTGGCGAGTCTGGAACTTTTTCCCGGATATTAATGAAGAAAAAGATGGTCTGGAGCGGTATCGGCGATTTTGCATGGGACGCCATCAGGCGTTGGAGGCAAGCCTTCAGAACTTCCCCTCTGCGCTTCCCGCCGGCACGGCAGTGGGCACGCGATCCGGGCCGCTGCAGCTCTACTTTCTGGCTGGGGCTCACCCCGCGACCCATCTCGGGAACCCACGTCAAATGAACGCCTACGAGTATCCGGACACGTACGGACCACACAGCCCGTCGTTTGCCCGCGCAACCGTTTCCCGATCTGAGACCCGCGCGCAACTCTATATTGCCGGAACGGCAAGCGTGGTCGGACATACCAGCCAACATGTAGGACTTCCGAAGCAACAGACGCTCGAAACGATCCAGAACCTCAAGGTCTTGCTCCCTCATGCTGAAAGCGCAGCCCACAGAGATTTCACCGGGCCACAGAGCGAAGCCCTGTATAAAGTCTATGTGCGGGATGCAGCCCATCTATCTGAAATCCGCGAGGCCCTCCGCAGCTTCCCGTTATCCTTGAATCAGGTTCTCTTCCTGCAAGGAGAACTCTGTCGCAAGGAACTGCTGGTTGAAATCGAAGGGCTCGTCACCTCGGACTGATTCCATCCATGCGATATCCTGCATCGTCTGTTCAACAGCCGTTCCATCTCCCCGTCATGCGCGGGAGCCATTCATAATGTTCAGAAGTCGTGCCACACATCTCCATGCCGTCGAGGGGAACGGGCATGGAGCGATCGCGCCCCCGAAGTTTTACTTTACGATCGACTGCGATTGGGTGCCCGGCTCTCACTCGGGACTCGAACTGCTCCTCAGCCTCTGCGATCGCTACCAGCTCAAGGGCACGATCTTCTTCGCGGGACGCTTCGCGGAAGCCTATCCGCATTTGGTCAGAGACTGTCACGACCGCGGACACCAGCTAGGCACACATGGATGGGCCCACGGCGGGCTGGAACACGACGAAGATTTCCGCACGGCCAGTTACGAGCAGCAACGGGAATGGATCAGCCGCGCCACCGAGGCGGTCGAGCGAGCCGCCGGCATTCGTCCTGTCGTATTCCGCGCGCCCAACCTCTCGATCGGTGAAACCACGCTCCGCGCCCTCGAACACGAAGGGTATCGATGCGACTCCTCCGTTCCGGCCAGGCGATTCGACATGGGGCTGGGACGAGTCCATTATCTGAAATACTTCTGGGCTCCACGAGACCCCTATCGACCATCGCGGGAAAATTTGACGACACCCGGTGAGGGTCCCTTGACCGAAGTCCCCCCCTCCTCATACCTGTTTCCGATCAACCTGGCGACGCTGCGCACGCTCGGCCTACCGATGATTCAACGCATGATTCGCTGGATCGGACGCCGTTCGCGCCATCTGGTCTTCTACTGTCATCCCTCGGAGTTCGTACTCGCGAAGCATCAGGTCTTCCCAAACGCCATGTCCAAGTGGAACCAGAAGGGCATGTGCCCGGCCAACCTCTCGCTAGTCGAAGATTTGATCGACCATGTCCTCGAGCGCGGCTATGCCCCTACACCTATGATGGAGGCCCCGACGCGTGAACTTGACTTGAGACCGAGGGTGGGATTAAGAGCAAAGAACTTTCAGTCAACCGGGGCCTATCCAAAGGAGGGACAGCGATGAAGCAGTTGCTATCTGGGATTCTTGTGGCATGTCTGGCTGTTGTGATCGTGACAGGATGCCGGGGTGCAGGACAAATCTATAATGTCAAAGAAGCGCCGATTACGACGTCGGCTGGCAAAGAGCTGACCGTGGATCAGGTCGGCAAGGCGATCATGGATGCGGGGATCGGACTCAGATGGATCATGGTGGTCACCAAGCCGGGCCAGATCGTCGCCACGCAAAATGCTCGAAACCACACCGCCATCGTCGACATTGCGTACGACACCAAAACGTACAGCATGACCTATAAAGATAGCGTGAACTTAAACTACAACGCCGAGAAACAAACCATCCACGAGGCCTACAGCGGCTGGATTCGCAATCTTGATAACGCCATCAAGGGTCGGCTCGCTATAGCAGGAATGTAAGACGCTTCACCCTCTGCCGCAAACATGCGGCAGAGGGAATCTTCCCGCTCCCTGCCCATCCCCGACAATTCGTTATTTACGTGAAGACTTGGCAGGCTTGTCGGCCCGCGAAAGACCTTCCGCGGACGAAGGACCGAGCCATTCCCTGACAACGCGATACAGGCCTGCCGGATACATCCCTCGCGAGAGCAACCTCGCGGCGACCATGAGCGTAATCTTCGCGATGTCATACACCGGCCTGAAATGGCTGGGGCTTGGCCCCCTCCGAGGCGCTACGCCGACGGCGATCATGTTGATCGGAGTACCCACTTGACTCGCGGCAATCAGAACTTCGCTTTCAAACACGAAACTTCGCGCCTTTCCATGTGCGAGATTAATATTTTTCAACAATGTCGCCGGATACAACCGGAACCCGGATTGCGTATCGTCGATGAGTTGACCAGCCGCCCACGAGATCCAAAAATCCGCAACTCGATTGGCACCATATCGCCAACATGACATCTTGCGCTTGTCTCGCGGGCGGACCCCGACAAGAAACGTATCGGGAGCATTCACGGAAGCCGTAAGGAAGATCGGGATCTCTTCCGGCGCATGTTGCCCGTCTGCATCGAGCGTGATGATGCCGACGGCTCCGTGGGCCAAGGCATGCTCGAATCCGCGCTGGAGGCTCCCCGCCTTTCCCCGGTTCTCTGCATTGTGGATCAGGGCGATATCCAGACCAGCCAGGGCACGGGCCGTGCCGTCGGTTGAGCCGTCGTCCACGACGATGACGTTCGGACATTGTTGCCGCGCACGCATCGCCACATCGCGCACCGTTTCCGCCTCATTGTAAGCCGGGATCACGACCCAATATGCACGGGCGAGGTCGCCCGGCGTGGTCATGCCATGCCTCCGTTTACACCGATGACCTGGCCGGTAATATACCCGGCTTCCTCGGACGCGAGGAACGACACGAGCGCCGCAACGTCGTCCGGTGTACCAACCCGTTTCATCGGCACCAACGTGGCGACCTGCTCCGCCTTGAATGATTCTCTTGTTGCGGGCGATTCGATCAAACCGGGAGCCACCACATTGACAGTAATGCCTCGTGACGCCACCTCAATCGCCAACGACTTGCTGGCTCCATGCAGACCGGCCTTCGCAGCGGCATAGTTGGTCTGGCCGCGGTTGCCTATCACCCCGGCCAGCGACGAAATCGAGACGATCCGCCCCCAGCGGGTCCCGATCATCGGCAGCAACAGCGGCTGCGTGACGTTGAAGAATCCGTTCAGCGAAAGGTCGATGACCCTCGTCCATTGTTCGTGAGACATCCCTGCCATCGGCGCATCGTCGTGGGCTCCGGCATTGTTGACGAGGACTTGGACCGGGCCATCCTTCAGCAGCGCATCGAGTGCCTGCCTCGTGGCAGACTCATCGGTCAGGTCGAAACAGACAACCGACGCCGACCCGCCTGTATTCCGAATCTTCTCTGCCGCCTGCTCAGCCGATTCAGGATGCCGATGGGCATGCACGATGACGGCATAACCATCCGCCGCCAATCGCTCGGCGATGGCCGAACCGATGGCACCACTGCCTCCGGTGACGAGGGCGCGTTTCCGCATCATGATGGCTCGCGCTTTAAAAATATCGAGGCCCGTCCCGTCATCATGTTGTGGCCCCCGGATGAAATCGCAAACTGATACATGAAACTCTCGCCGCTGTCGAACAGACGCGAGGCCTCGATCGTGAGTTCCCCTGGACAGTCGTCGAGACGGTCTACCGACAACACCACATCCTTCACCCCGCCGACATAGCCGATCAGCCCCTCCGGAGACCGCGCTCGATTCAGAAGCCCCACATGGACCCCCATCGCCTGTGCCGCATATTCCAGCCCGGTCACCGCATCGAGACGCCCGCCCTGCCGCAGTGGATTCGTCCCATCGCGATGCGAACGCGTGCGGCATCGAATCGTCGCGGCATCCCACGACTCCACGAGGTCGATCAGCTGCATCGCCCCGGTATGGGGAAGGAATACGCTCAGTTCTTCTTTGGTCAATGACGGCATGAATCGATGTCCAATACGAGTTGCTGGCTTTCGAGCAGACTCACGACCACCCTCTCCGAACCACCGGTGGCAAGTGCTTTCAAGAGCGGCAGCGAGCGGGCCGCAGGATTACCCAGTCTCACCTGCTCCAATGCAAGGTCTTGCAGGTGGCTCGCCGGTTCTTGATCTGTCTCTCTGAGATGCAGTTGCATGGTGGCGAGCGCGACCTCCGACGGCGGAGCGAGTACGAGGGCCACGGCAAAACCCGCCGCGATCGGACGCGCTTCGTTGAGCGGAGCAGGCACGGCCAGATCGTAGGCGACCAGCAACAGCGGACGTTGCTCCACATGGACGAACGTCACGGCTTCGAGTAGGCCGGCCCCAAACGAGTCATCGTAACAGGACAGCGACGTCGACGACTGCTGACAGGTTGTGGCGATTCCCCAATAACCGGAGGGCGTGTTGTGGACCGATTGATGAAAGAGCGTGGGCGAGATCACCCGCTCAGGGGTCGCCAAGGTGCGGCAGAGTGTATCGAGCACCCCCATTTCCCCGCCAGAGGACGCAAAGACCGTGGGCACCTCACGGGGATCCAGGCCAGATTGGGCGATCGCTTCCTGTGCAACCTGCACGGCCCACCGGACGCAGTCGCTGCTCCGCCGCCGTTCGTTCGGAGGCAACAAAGCCGCTTCAGGATCGGGCATCTCACCCGGTTGAAACGGACCGTGACCGGCCAGCACGGCACGGCCTGTCTCCCAACCGGCGAGACCAGAGGCCAGCAGGCCGATGCCCTGAATCGCAACCTTCATCACAATTTTCCCAAGATTAGGCTGCAGTTATTCCCGCCGAACCCGAAAATATTGCTCGCCACGCAGGAAAGCGAGCCGATCTGGTTCTCACGGAGGATTCGACTCTTCAAGGAAGGATCGACGCGCGCACAATTGAGCGTGCCAGGGATCAATCCCTCTGTGAGACAGATCGCGGAAATGACGGCCTCGGTAATGCCGGCGGCACCCAACGTATGGCCGGTCCAGCCTTTGGTCGAACTGCAGGCAGGCCGCGCGCCAAACATGCGGTAGACGGCTTTATCCTCGACTGAGTCATTAGCCCTTGTGGCCGTCCCATGCAAATTCACGTATTCGATGTCTTCAGGGCGAAGCCCGGCCCGGGCCAGCGCATCCTGGATTGCGCGAATGGCGCCAGCGCCTTCCGGATGGGGATGCGACATGTGATAGCCATCCGTGCTCTCGCCGTAACCGAGCAGCGCCACCGCTCCACGTCTGCCGACCAACTCACTGGATTCCAGCAAGGCAAACCCCGCGGCCTCGCCCAACGACAACCCGTCGCGATCCTCGTCGCAGGGACGGCAGGGAGTGGCCGAGAGCAGCTGCAGCGCCGAAAACCCATACAGGGTAGTCAAGCAGAGGCTATCGACGCCGCCGACGATGGCGGCATCGCAGAGACCCGCTCGCAACAAACGATCGGCCGTCGCGAAGACCTTTGCGCTGGAGGAACAGGCCGTCGAGACCACCAGGGCAGGCCCGCGCAACCCGAGACAGGCCTGCACGAAATGGCCCAGCGAAAACATGTTGTGGGTGTAGCGATAACGCGAGGTATACCGGTCCGGGAGCGAACCGGCTTGGTTCCTGGCCTGATAGGCATGTTCCGTCTCCAGAATGCCTGAGGTGCTGGTCCCCATGACGACGGCGACACGATGCGCGCCATACCGTTGCTTCGCTTCCGCCACCGCGACCATGAACCCATCCTGCTGCAGGCCGAGCCAGGCCAGCCGATTGTTGCGACAATCGAATCGTTCCAACTCATTGCCGAGCGAAAAATCTTCAAGGCCCTCGACGCGTCCAATGTAGGTCTTGAGCGTAACGTCTTCGAAGTCGCAGGGTTTCAATCCCGACCGCCGCCCGCGCAGGGCTTGAAGAACCGGCCCCACCCCACGGCCGTTGGCTGTGACGAGCGTATAGGCCGTCAGGGTCAAGGGAGTAATCGGGTGCACGTTAGCTGACATGGGAACCCTGCCCGGCTAAAAATCCCGCAAAGAGCAAACAGGTCAACGATCCACAGGCTGCCGTCAGGCCGATCGCATGCAGCACAGGAATGCTCGAACAGGCCAGTACGCCGAACACCAGCACGGTCGTGGTGCTACAGACCAGCAACCCAAAGACGGTCCTCTGCCGTTCCTCTCCTTGGTCCTCCGCACGATTGAAGAACAGCGCGTAATCCAGTCCCAACCCGACCACCAGGAGTAACGTCGCGACATGAAAGAGCGACAGCGATTCACCGGACAGATTGAGAATACCCACCACGACGATGAGCCCGGCGATAATCGGGACAAGCACACGCCAGAGCCGGGCAACCGATTGCAATCCGATGGCTAAGGCCCCTGCAATGGCGATCGTTCCCCACCCGAGCAACTGCACCGTTCTATTTCGATAGTCCCTCATCAGCCGGTTGGACTCTTCCTTGATATCCACGTAGGAGACCCCGGACTCTCCCCAGCCTGCCACTGCCGCCTTCAATCCCTCCCGATCGGCCAGGCCGCGCAGCGGGGCAACGGCCACCCATCGTCCATGATCTTCCAGCATCAACGCTTCGATCTTCAGGCCTAACGGCGTGCCATGGAACAGGTCCCGATCGATCAAGGGTTGCGTCCGAGCCACCTCGACTTCGTTCAGGAATGGTTCGAACAGCCCTGGCGCAAACGGCAATCCCTTCACCGCCTCGCCCAGCCGATCCTTCAACTCAACCGAATCTGGCAGGGCCTGCTGCCGCGCTCGCTGCACATGATGGCTCGGCAAGTAGCGCGATACCAGGTCGTATCCCTCCAAGATGCCGGCTTCTCGAAGACGATCCAGTTGCGGCATCACCGTTTCACTCCGCTCCAACAGATCTTCTTGCGTCGCCGCTTCAACCACCAGGAGATCCCGCATATCCGGTGCACCGAGCGCACGACGCAACTGCTGGTCGAGTTGCTTCTTCTCCTCCGATACCGGACTGATCTTCGCCAGATCTTCTTCCCACAATGGCGTATCTGACCATATCATCACGCTTGCCGCAAGAACGACGGCCACCGGCACCACCATCTTCGCCTTCGACAAATAGGCCATCGTGCCAAGTAGATTGGTCCGGATCTCCCGCGGAACAAAACCGGCCGGAATACAGACCGGCAATACCCATCGAGTCACCAGGGCCGCAGTGCCCAGACCTGCCAGCGCGAAGAGTCCCAGTTGCGCTAACGCTGGAAATCCCGCCAGCAGCAGGGAGGAAAACCCGATCGCAGTCGTGAGGACCCCGAGCCGCATCGTCGGCCAGATCGCCCGCATGGTGACAGAGGCAGAGGCCTGCCTGTTCAGATGGCTGAATAAATGGATGGGGTAATCGTCGGCGACGCCTAACAGCGTGATGCCGAAGCCCAATGTAATGCCATGCACAAACCCGAACCAACTATGCACCGCGACCATACCGGCCAAAATCCCGCTCGAAATCGGGATCAAACTCAGCAGCACCAGCATCCAGGATCGATAGCTGGCGTAGAGAAAGAGAATGACCAGCGTCGCCGCCAGGGTCGAGAGCCACCAGACTTCACGCTCAATCGTCCGCTGGATTTCGACCGTAAAGACCCCGGGGCCGCTCATCAACAACCGGGCCGATGGTGATGGCCCATCGGTCACCCGATGAAACGACGCCCGGATATCCCGTTGAATCGCTTCCTGCGCATCGGCATCGAACCCCGCGGCGTTGGTCTCAACGACCAACAAGGCGCGCTGGTGATCCGCCGACATCCAGACTCCGCGATATGTAGCGGGCGACTCCCATCCCGACCAGGACTGGAGGATCCCGAGAAACTCTCCGGTCGGATCGGTTGGAATAAATTCTTTGATCATCGGGGCGAGAGGAGAGCGCAGCTCATCGAGCCGTTGCTCAAGGGCGGCATGCAGCGAATCGGCCGAAAAGGTCTCGGCCCTCACCGTCCGGCTCAAGAGATAACGCGCGCGAAACAGGATCTGCCGCTCTTCAGGCGACAATGCCTGGGTGCCGTTGCCTACGAAATCGATCTGGGCATGCCCTCGCAACCCTTCGCCCAACGTCTTGCTGAGCCTGGCCAATTCATCCGGCGGCGCCCCCTCGATGGCCAGCAGCAGCATCCGGCCGGCCAGGCCCGAGCGCACCTGCGTCAGCAACAATCGTTGTGTCGCCGTGGTGCCTTCGGGAAGCAGGTCGCCGAGTTCGTTATGGACAGACAGACGGGTTCCGGTGAACCAGAGCGCACCGGTGATGAGGGCGGCCCAGACGAGAACCGGCCACCAGGCGGCTTTCATTTAGATGGTCCTCGGCGAAGCGTCATCACTGAGCGGTCGCCATCCGGCGCTCGGATGGCGATGCTCGTCAGGTGCCCGTCCGACCCGGACAACAGCAGATAGTCGACCATGGATTTTCCGGCCGGATCGTGGGGACGGAGCAACAATGTCCATTGTCGGCTGGTGCCGTCAACGGTGGTTTCGTACACGTTCTTGAGTCGTGCGACATCTCCCGTGAGCGTCGCCCGAAAGGCTTCGACAAAGCTGCGTAACGCCGGATAGTCTTCCAGCGAAATGGTTTTCTTCACATGTTTGCGTTCACTCTCGAAGGTCACCAGGTCTCCTTCAATGAGGTACCGTTCCCGGTACGGCTCCAGCACTTCCTTTTCCAGCGTCGACGGAGGCATAAAGCGCAGCAGGCCGCGCACGATCAAGGGCTCGGTGAGCAATGAGGAATAGGTCGCTTCTTCAAACGATACCGAGGGCTCCCGCCCTTCCTTCAGCTGAGCCACGACCTGCTCAACCGTCCAAGCACGACTTGAATGGTCGCTGTGAGACGGCACATTCTCGCCAGCTGTTGCCAGGGAACCAATCAGTGAAAACGTTCCTAGAATAATGAATATACTGGTCCACAGGATGCTCATTAGGTTTGTCCTGCAAAGCCACAGCGAGTGAAGACCGGAGGCGGACCTGTTCAACATCCTGTTACTGCTTCTCGTTCCAAAATTCATAGAAATTAAACCAATTATCCGGCGCGAGGCGGCAATATGCCTCGAGGCGATCGGCATACCGCTGCGTCCACTGCTGCAAATCGATGGCGCGCTGATCGGGCGACAGCTCCATCCCGTCGCTAAAGGACTCGAGATGCACCTCATAACGGTTCCCTCCCCGGTACAGCCCGAAGAACAGGACCACCGGGGCATGGACGACGCGGGCCAATCGCATCGCGCCGGTTGGGAATCTGGCCTGCCCCCCCAAGAAGGTACAGGCGACAGTCCGGTCATGCTGCATCACACGATCGCCCATGATCCCGACGACACCACCCCTATCCAGACATTCCTTTACGTGCAGCATGGTGCCGGCTCCGCCGACCTGAATGACCGTCTCGGCGACGGTGGGATTCAACTCCTGAATCAGGTGACGAATCAAGGGCGCGTTCTGCTCGTCCATCAGGACGCGGATCTCGATGTGCTGACGGGACAGTCCTACGGCCCGCACGACTTCAAAACTTCCAAGGTGCGACCCCAGGAGCACACAGCCACGGCCTTTCGCCAACTCCCGGTCCAACACCTCTAACCCATGGATCTGAATGTCGAACAGATCGAACCGGCCCCGCAGAAAATAGACCCGGTCAAGGATCGTTGAGGCGAAGGCACGATAATGGCGATAGAGATCGCGCCACGTCACCGGCCGACCGAACAGCCGCTCGCGAAATTGCCCGATCGCGAGGCTGGCAGACCCTGAGGCCAACAGAAAGTACAGACAGATCGGATGGAGCAGGACCCGAGCGGTCGGACGGCCCAGCGATTGCGCCACCCAGGCCATCACCCGGATGGCCGTCGGACTCCCGCGTTCCTGCTGCTGCTGCCAAGCGAGGCTCACGGCCGTTCCCTGTGCGCCGTCGCGCCAGGCATGAACTCGATGGTACCGGACGCCACGAGGCGGCCATCCACCCGGCAAGAAAATGTGGCCTGCCCGGCTGCCTCTTCATTCACACGAATGGTCACGGCCTCGCCCGGCCGGATCGGAGAAGAAAATTTCACTATCGGCAGGCCCTTCACCATCAATGGCGCAGCCAATCCCCGACGCAGGACGTCGAGCACTTCGTTCAGCAGGACCACGCCAGGCACGACGGGATAGCCGGGGAAATGCCCAGCCAGCGATGGATGATCATGGCTGATGGAGAGCACCCACTCATGTACCATGGCCCTGCCCTGCCAGCCATTGCCGGGCCAGCTCACGTACCGATTCCTGTGGTAATTTTCCTGTGGCATTGCGAGGAAGACTGGGCACACAGACCAAGGGACGCGGGAGAAACACCGGATCGATGTGGGTCCGTAACGCGCGCTGAATCTCCTCGCTGGTTTTTCCCGGAGCCACGACAAAGGCCATCAGCCTGGTGACGAAGTCGGAGCCCTCCTCGGGCAAATAGAACACACCGTCCTGCACCCCCTCGACCTCCAGCAGTTTTTGATTCAAGTCGCCGAGCGATACCCGATGGCCGGCGACATTGATCTGGTCTGCTTCACGGCCATGGACGACGAACAGCCCCTGCGCATCGACCGTAATACGATCCGGCACCCGAACCGGAGCGGGAAGGTAGTCCGTCTCTACGGTCCACCCCCTCTCGCTGGATTGAAGCCGCACTCCATCTAAGGGCCGCCAGGAATTGCCCGCAGTCGTCCGTCGCTCCGCGACACTGCCGGCTTCGGCAAATCCGAAAATTTCGTGTACCTCGGTGTGAAAATGCCGTTCAGCTTCTTGGGCCAAGTCCTGAGAAAGGGGAGCGGTGGCGGAGAGGATCAGCCCGACCGGCGGCATTCTCACGCCTTCGGTCATGCAGGCGCGAAGATGCAAGGGTGTGGTCACGAGAATCCTTCGCCCCTCGACGTCGGCCAATGCGCTCAGGATGTCGGCCGGGAAGAGCGGTCGCCCGGCATGCATGACCAATCCATGCATGAGGGGCAACATGACGGAGGCTTCGAGGCCGAACATATGTTGATGCGGAACGGTGGCCACCACCGAGGCGCGATCGCCGCCTGTGATCCCAAGCCTGGATCCGGTTGCGTAAGCCACGGACGTCAACGCCCCCCACGTTTTCTTGTTGGGCATCGGCTGGCCTGTGCTCCCGGAGGTGAAGGCGATCGCCACGACTTGATTCAAGGGGACCAGGGGAATCTCATCCGGCCAGGGAGCCAGGCCCCGTCGATGTGGCATCGCGACAGATTCGATCCCGTCGATCCTCTCGTCACGATCGGTCAGGGCGTAACTCTCGGGGTAATCGCCGGCGATGCGGCGAAGGGTCTGGACCGCCCGGCTTTGAGGCAGCAACGTCAACTGCCGCCGGAGAATGGCCGCGGCAAATCCCACCAGAAACTCGTAGCGGCTCGTTGCGAGATTGATGACGGTGAGCCGATCGGGCAAGGACTCCGCGAGTCGAGCGACGTCGGATAAAAACTGCCGCGCCGAGCGTGAACCATCCGGCTCATGCGCCAGCACATCGTCCGGACTGTAGGGGCCGATCAAAGGGCTATCGTGCATGGCCCCACCCGCGGTCACTTCGTGCGGTTCTTCACAATCGCGTTGGCCAACGCCCGCAGGGAGGAAAAGATCGCTTTGATATCTGGATCGCTCGACTTGAGTTGATAGCCGTACGTTTGTGAAATGGCCAGCGAAAGCTCCAAGGCATCGATCGAGTCGAGGCCGAGCCCCTCTCCGAACAGCGCGGCGTCAGGCTGGATCGTAGCCGGATCGATCTTCAGCTTGAGCGTCTGGACGATCAAGTTCGCGACCTCTTGTTCAAGCGGCAGTGACTTTGAATCTTCCATATTCGTGCTAGGCTTTCACGGCCCGGTAGTCCCGCAAGAGTCCGTTGAATAACTCGTGCAGCGAACAATCGGTCAACCCGACCTCCCGTAACGCGCCGAGGATCGTCTCCGGCGAAACACAAAACTCGGTCGTATCCCACCAATAGGCCATCAATGTTTTCATGTCCCGATTCCCGGTCGAGGCGGCAAAGGCGATGCCCATGACCGTCTTGATGTAAAAGCGCGACAGGGACAGCAGCAGCGGAGAACGAGGCCGACAGATGTCTAGCAGCAGCACGATCCCTCCTGGCTTGAGCACGCGCCGATACTCAGCAAACGCGGTCTTCAAATCGGAGACATGCCGCATGGCATAACCCATGCTCAAGAAATCGAAACTCTGATCGGGAAAGGGCAGCTGCTCTCCTATGCCTCGCACCACATTCCGGCAGGGGCCCTTCTGAGCCTCCCGCAACATGCCCATGCTCGGATCCAGCCCAACCACTCTACCGGATGGGCCAACCAATTCATGGGCACCTTGCGAGACTAACCCAGGCCCGCAGGCGACATCGAGCATATGCATCCCGGGCTTCAGTCCCGCTTCCCGGAGCGCCTTTTTCCGATACCAGATCCCAGAACCGAATCCGGTGGCCATATCGATATGGCGATACTGATAGGCTGTCCGATCGAACAGCTCATTCAGAAACACTTGCCGTTTCTCGTCCTCGGAATAGTATCGGCGCAAGGGGGGATGGGGCGCGACAGGCACCATCGGTACGTGGGATGCGGGCTGCTCACTGGATGGATCTGTCCTGTAACTCATGATGGGCTCCTGGAAACCCGTGACTCACTCTTGTAGCAGGACTCTCTGGTACGGGCAAGGGGCGATGCCAATTAGAAAAAGGCTTGGACGGAGAAGACCAGGTCATTATCCCGGTCCCGGTGGTTATATTCCAGCCGCAACGCCCAGTTCTGCGAGAGCGTATAGCGCGACCCGGCATACCAGCGGATGTCGTCGGACTTGTCTCCGAGTGCATACCGTAAATAGGAGCCAGACAGCATCAACTTCCAGCGATCCGTTACGTCGGTCAACATCCCGACCGTCCCGCCGCCTCCAATCCGATGCCGCTCTTCGTAGGCTCTGCTGTAGTTGGCTTCCGCTTCTGCAAAGGCGAAATAGACTTCCCGCTTCAGCAGATGGGTCTCTGCCGCAGCGCCGATGCCTCCGTTGAATACGCCGTTGCTGCAGAGTTGGCAGCCGTTGTGCCGGATCGTCTGCATCCCCAGGTTCACCTTCCAGGAGGGCAGCTGAGAAAGTGAATCCATCGGAGCCAGCGAAACAATATTGATCGGGCTAAACTTCTCGACGCGGGCCTGCGATTGGTGATGGTAGTGGCGTACCGATACCGACATGATTTCTATTTGCGCATTGGGGGTGAACCCCGGCTCCGGATCCAACAGGTCTTGGTAGGCTGCACGGAGGGTCGCTTCTTCAAACGCACGATGGTTGCGCCATCCGGCTCCCGTTGAGATTCGACTGGTTCCATGACCCAAATCAGGCCGTGTGACATAGGGCTCGACCGATACATCACGCGGCGTCACTTTCAATTCGCTTCTGGCACGCAGGATCGTTCGATTCTTATCTCGAAATGGCGCACCCTCTTCTCCCCCGACCGCACTATGCTGCAGGAGATAGTCCGATGCCGTTTCCAATACGAAGGCCTGTCGATCCGGCTGCAACAGGCGGAACCCCTCTGCCTGTAGCTCTGCGGGATTTCGGATCAGGCGATCGAACCAGGTTCGCTCTTCGATCGCCATCGACGCGCGCTTGCGCCGCACCAACGTACTCCTGGATGGCCGGGATACCACTTCGTCGACCAGCCCGGACTCCCGCAGCAGCCGAACGGTATCGACCGGAATCGTGTAGAGCGGAAACCGGTCGAGTAGATGGATCGAGGGCTCGGCTACTTCAATGAGAGAGAGGATGTGATAGGCGCAGTTTTCACCGAAGAAAAAGTAATCGAAATAGGCGTTCCCCAACTCCCACGCATGCATGAGGAGTCGCCTGATTTGCGGGGCCGTCAGATTGAGTCGGTACTCCCAAATATCCCGATTATCGATGTCGCGATATTCCTGCACCTTGAGATAGTACGGAATGGTCGAAAAATATCCAGGATACGCCCCGAAGACACCCTTGACCGCATATTCAATCCCCGCATCGGGCGGCAATTGTGCCGCGTAGTTGATCGTATAGGCGAGGATGCGGGTCTGCGGCGTCTGCTCCTTTCCGTCCACGCGTAGAAATGTGTGGCCGAACATGGAGGAGGGGTTATTCATGAACCCGGTCGGAAAGATGACGGTGATCGCAGCCGCATTGAAATCGTCGAACCAGCGCGTGAACCGTTCGCACGGCTGCTGGGGCAATCGGCGCCCGTCGAATTGAAGTCGCTCGTTGAGCCAATAATACCGAGCGATAAAGGCGCATTGCGCCGGCTGCTTTGAGCGCCCGACGAGTTCATCTGAGAAAAATTTTGCCAGGGTCGCCGCCAACTCGGCCTGAGAATCGGTCTTGCCGTCCGGAGACAGGAAGAAGCCAGGATCGTCTTGCATGCTCTCGATCCCTCCGAAGAGAGTCCGATGGTAATGCAGCAAGACCTGCCATTCACGCTCATCGGCGAGGCGCTCCACAACGGCACGATCAATGAGTTCGTTCAGATAGGAGACGTCGTCGGATTGAGCGGCCCAGCTTGAAACAGAACCGGGACCGAGGAGGACGACGAGGAAGAGGAAAAAGAAAAAGATATCCCGGAAAAGACCGTGGGGTTCCAGCACATGAGACCGGAACCCCACGGAGACACCGTTACTGCTTCAGTGAAACTTTGGCCAGCATCGGATGCGTGGCCACCGCTTCGTTGAGCGCCTTCACCATCGCAACCGGGGAGGTTTCACCCGCGGTGACGAGCGACGCATACTTTTCCTGCGTCATGGCAAAAAACGCCGGTTGTTGATCGGCGGGAATCCCCATGAGCGTCGCCAAGGACGCGATATGCTCGCCATGGCCCTGCGCCATATCCTGAGACAGGTTCTCGAAATTCAAGGCTGCAAAGGCATTGACCTTGTGCTCCGCCCAGAACTTACCATCGTTGGTGCAGCCGGATGTCCCGCTGGTGATCCCGAACGTCTGGTTGCCCATGAGCCCGTTCGTGGTCGCTTCCATGGTCTGGATACCGATGACCTTCTGGTGGGGATAATTCTGCCAGGCCAACTTGCCGAGACCACAGCCTGGTCCGGTGTCAGGATTGGCTGCCATCGCAAGTCCACCCTGCATCGCCAGAAACACTCCTACCATTCCGAGCATAATCACTTTTTTCATAGGCCCTCCTCATAATAATGATGGTGGTGAGTCGCACGGCCACGATATGACTCAATAACTTCGGCAATTATAGCCTAACTATTCGAGAGTGCCACAATTTTTTTCCTGCTCGCCGGTCCACGATCATCCCGAAGAACAGGACCGCCCCCATTCATTTGTCCTGTATCTCTCCGCTTCCTTTGATCCCGCTATTCCAATGATCGACCTTCTTCATCAGCCGGATCATAGAGACCGTGGGTATCGGCAATGACACCAAGTCGAATCGTGTTCTTCCGGCTCACGGAGCGACGACCGGCGGAGATCCGAGCGAGGCCTGGACCTGTTTCCAATTGAACGTAAAGGGCTCCGGAGATTTCTTCGGCAAGGCCGCTAACTCCGCCTTCAGTCGTTCGGCCCTGGCTGTGCTCATCGGATGCGTCGAGAGCCATCCCATCCGCCCCTCGTCTTTTTCCGAGAGCCGCTCGAAAAACTTGATCATGCCGGCGGGATCGATCTTGGCCCGCTGAAGCAGTTGCAAACCCGTCACGTCCGCTTCGGTCTCCTGCTCCCGGCCGAATTTAAGGGTGAGCAGTTCGACGCCGACTTGCTTCATCATCCCGACGAGGCCCTGTTGATCACCGAGCACAATCGCCACTACGGTCATCAGCCCAAGACTCTTGACGACCCGCTCAAGCCCATGGCGCTGCAACACATGGTTGAGCTCATGGCTCATGACGCCCGCCACTTCTTCACCGCTGTCCGCTTTTTTCATGAGCCCGGTGAACACCACCACATGCCCGCCTGGCAGCGCGAAGGCATTGACGACGTCGCTCTTCACGACGGTCACTTCAAACGTATAGGGATTGTTGGCGATCTGTTCGGTCAGCCGCTGTGTCATCTCTCCCAGCGCAGTGACTGCCGGACCTTCCGTCATCACCTCTTGATGGGCAAGAAAGTCCCGATAGGCCGATTCCCCCAGCTTTTGCTCCCACTCCACCGGAATCCGGCTCACGGCGACCTCGACCAACAGATCGGCTCCGAACCAGAGGCCCAGTACCAGGGAGAGAATCGAACCGCCGACGGCAGCCCACAGGACACGATGGCGATGCCGCACCTGCCGCACCCGCTCGGCCGCCTGTTCAAACGGAGCGCTCAAATGATCCGGCGCGGCTTGGCGGAAGGCGCGTATCACGTCGTGGTTTTTGAGATAGAGCCTCCGCTCCCCCTGTGCGTGAGCCCACTTCACCACGAGATGGTCATAGTCGAGCCCGCCTGCCGAGACAGTGAGTGCAGAAAACGGGATCACCTCTCGCGCACCCTCGGTCCCCTCAGACTCGATGATGATCGTGAGACCCTCCCCATCGACCTGGACGACGCAAGGAGCACCGCTGGCGGGAAACTCGTTACCGAAACAAAGGGCGTTGGGAAGAAATTGAGTCATGGGGTGATTGACGATTGATTCATTAAAGATGGAGTGCCTTCGTGCGGATGCTCAAAACGGCGACCAACAAGGCCGCAGGCGAGAGACAACCGGAGGCGTACCCTTCGGGGTACGTTGAGGATTGTTTCGAGCCGAGAACGACGTTGGCCGGCGTTTTGAGCATCCGCTACTCGGAGACGGGGATGAATTGCCTGATCCACGCTCCGAAACTGCCTGGATTCCGGCTTTGAATGTACACAAGTCCGGGCCCTCGGAACCGGCACACAAATCCCTCGCCAGAGGTGAAGCTGGCGACCCATCCAGACGTGGCCTTTTCGATGTTGTAAGTCGTGGTGGCAGACCAGGCCACCAAGTGGCTGTTGTCCACGATGTATTCCTGATCTGGCTTCAACTCGATCTTGTGAATCGCCCCAAAGCTGTTCAGGACCAGCGTCCCTTTCCCGCTGATTTTCAAGATGAAGAAGCCTTCTCCGCCCAATAAACCACGGCTCAGGCTCTGCATTTTGCTTTCGATCACGATCGCGTCGGCGCCTGCAAGGAAACCGTCTTTCTGCACCATGTATTCGTTCACGCCATCGAGTTCCAAGATGACGATTTCACCTGGGACGGTCGGCGCCAGCAAGGCTTCACCGGGACCACGGCTGGCACGCAGCGTTTGGAAGAAAAACTTCTCTCCCGTCAGGAACTTTCGCGACAGGGCTCCAAGAAACCCACCTTCCATTTTGCTTTCGATGTCGATGGTCGGCGAACAGGCCACCATCGCACCAGACTCGGCCTTGATCGACTCGCCCGCTGCCAAATCCACCCGCACCATCGGAAATGCCCCTGGATATAAGATCTCGCTCTTCATCTTTGTCTCTCCATCACATGTGAGTCTTTCGAACTGTTGTCCGTTCGTTGCGTCGACGATTCTCTGGAATACCACCGGCAGTGTCAAGCAGCCAGCGCGAGCAAATGGATCAACGCTTGTTGATCACGGAGGGGAGAGAGACATGGATTACTTGGGTCGAGAGGGAGACATGGAGCGGCTGCTCTCAATCGCAACCGTTTGAATCGTGGGAATGGTAGCCGCAACATCGAGACGGAGATCGCCATCTTGATCCTTGCCGTCTTGCCCGACACTATACATCACGCCCCTCTGCTGGTTGACCAGCATGGGAAGACCCGTGAAGGGGTCGTAGTAGGCTTGCCCCGCCTTTGCAAGACGCGTGAGGACATTCCCCTCTTGCGGCCCTCGTCTAATCCAGACTTGCAGGCCCGCCAAACGAAGTCGAGCATCGGTCTCCACAATTCGTCCGACGTAGGGATCCCATGAGGGAAGCGGCTCGATACCGACGATGTGCTCGACCGGATTGGCCACATAATCCAACGCGCTGACCGCGGGAGTCCGGATGAAGCTGGATGGTTTCGGCAAGTTGGTGTAGCGCCCTTCGGCCACGGCTTTGCTCGCCGCCTCGTAATAGTCCGCATAGGCGTTGGCCCGACGCTGCACGGGGAGGGGCATCGCCGCTGCGAGGGAAACGTACAGCGGACGCTCATCGGTCTTGTCGTTCTTCAGGCTGCTCGGCACCGTCTTCGTGGCCCACACGAAATGGCTCTGCATCGGCCACCGGAGGGATAGTTCTACCTGATCGAGGGGGCGAACGATCTTGCCAAGCCGACCGATGGCTGCCGCATCGAGGTCCTGACGGGTCAAGAGTCCGGACGCAATGGCCACATCGTCCTGGACTGCCGTCGCGGCCAACATCTTGACCATCAACGTCTTCGACTGTCCCAGCGCGACGCGCCAGGACCCCATATCGCTTTCAAGTCGTCCAAGCCCGGTGTTGAGATCCTGCGCAAACCCTTCTGCCAGATACAGCCGATGGGCCAGCAGAACTTGTGCACAGTTTGGACTCACGATGTGTCCGTACCCTACATCTTCAAACGGCATCGACAACCATTGTTGATACCGCGTGAGGCCGACCGCTTCTTGAGCCACCCATGATCGTACGGCTGCAGCCTGCGGCTTCATCTGCGCCACGGGGTCGGTACCGCTGAACCACCCTCTCAACACATTGGCAGAGGCCCCGGTGGTCGTCCTCCCTGCCCCTTCATCACCGGCCATACAGGCCTGTGCCGCCTGGAGTTCCCGTCCCTCGGCCTTCCTCTCATAACCAGCTTGGAGTGGGTCCCGTTCCGAAGACGAGCCGAAACCAAGCAGCATAAAGTACCCGTTCTTTCGTGGGTCTATATGCGCCTGAGGGGAGCTAGCCGTCAGGTTGCGATAGGCCGGGGTCGGGGGCTCTTCCATGACGAGCCAGGCCACTCCCACCCCTCCGATCCCGATCGCGACCAGGGCCGCACAGGCAAGCGCCAACACCAAGCAAAGCATGACCATCGATTGCGTCGTCGAAAAACAGGACCCGATCATCGATGAGAGGCCACTGCGGATCCGAGCCACCCTCGTCGCAAACAATGGGAAAGGTCGTGACTGCGCCGTGCGATACTGCGTGGGAGCCTGGGGTCTCTGCCCCGTCGAGTCAAACAGGACATCCACCGCCGACGCAGCGACCGAGAATGCAGGTTCCGGCTTGGACGGGACAGATTCGATGCCGGAATCCTGCCACGTTGCCGGAGAGGAGGGACTAGGAGTCACAAATGTAATCGACTCACTCGCCCGCATCCATTCCGGTCTCGTATCCACTTCATGAACCACTGGCTCTACGACGGGAGCCACTGCTTCAACTGCAGGAGGAAGCGCCTCAGAGGGAGCCGACTCCCAATCGGCTCGCGGCATGACAACCGGCTCATATTCCTCTACCACCGGCACGGGAGCTGGGGGAACGCCTGTCGCTTCCCCTTTTTCCTTGTCCCAGTTTCGTTTTTTATCAGTCGGACGATGTGTTTGCACCTCGACTTCGCCAGTGCTCCAATGTGAGGGGGTCTCTATCGGAGCCAATAGCACCGCTGACTCCGCACTGGTTGTTTCAGAGAGCGGAGGAGCCTCGGCAGTCTGGACTGCTGTACTGGTTACTTCATCGTTGACTGCTGAAAAAGCCTCCGGTGCGGGTAGTGCTTCCGGAATCACCACTGAAGATGAAGTCTCCGGAGCGGCGGCGTCTTGAAATGACGCCACAGGCTGAGGATCCATGGAAAATGGGGACGATAGGGGCTCAGCCTCGCGAGCGAGTTCGATGGGCTCCGACATCGTCTGCACTGGAAGGTCCACCTCAAGAACATGTGCAATCTCGACCGAAAGAGTCGATGCCTCTTCCTGACGCAAGGGCTCTTCCGATAGAAACGCCGCGACGGATTCAGAAGGGTCTGGCTCTCTGATTACAGCTGTTTTTGAGATCGAGTCACGCTCTGCATTCAAGCCTGAAGCCTGAACCGATGGCACTGGACCTGGTTCCGTGAAAGAGAATGGCGGTGCTGGTGCTGCGGTGCTGACGGGGTCGGCGAGCGCTGGCTCTGGCGCTAATTCAGGCTGACCTGATTCCAACTCCCTCGCATCCTGTGGGATCATATCCGGCCTGGAGAATGAGCCAGGCGAGCTCGGCGCCGAAGTTCCCACGCCAAACTTCCATGCGCCATCAAACACGGAGTTCCATGAAAACGGAACAGATGCAGGAGAATCTGCGACAGAAGGGGTCGGGGCTTCAGGCTCTGAAACCACCGCATCGCTCAATGCACTCGGCAGCGTCGGCTCCGGCACAAACACCGGACTCGCCGGCAGCACTTCCTCCAATACTGGCTGCGACAGGAAGGAGAACGGCGGCACGTCAGGCTCTGCGACCACCGCGGGGCTTGCCGGCGAATCCACCGCATCGCTCAATACACTCGGCACCGCCGGCTCTGGCGTAAACTCAGAACTCGGCGGCAGCGCTGCCTCCGATTCTGGCTGAGCCATGAAGGAGAATGGCGGCACGTCAGGCTCCGCGACCACTGCAGGGCTTGCCGGCGAATCCACCGCATCGATCAACGCACTCGGCACCGTCAGCTCCGGCGTAAACTCAAAACTCACCGGCGTCGGCACCTCCGATTCTGTCTGAGCTATGAAGGAGAGCGGCGGCACGTCAGGCTCTGCGACCACCGCGGGGCTCATCGCCGAATCCACCCCGGACGACTGACTCGGCTCTGGCAATTCCTGGGAAAGAGTCAGGCTGGCCGCCTGATCGGATGCAGGTCCAGACTGTGCCATGCTGGGCGAAGCAGGAAACGATTCGGCCCCAAAGAGTGGGGCCTCATCCGATTGAGCGGGAGGAGCTATCGACGGCGCCGCATCTTCAATTCTGATATTGGAATGCTCGATCTGTTCCCAAGGCATGGGAGCGGACAACTGCGGCGATTCGACGGGAGAGGGAATGGATATCCCGACCTCCGTTGCACGCTCCTCTAATATGTCCGGAATAGGCCCTTCTCCCACAACAGAGGGGGGCAATTCGAACATTGGCTGCCCAATCCCAATATCTCGATGTTCGAAAGACGAAAGCGACGGCTCGGCCGATACCATCGGAGGGGCAGACGGAACTTCCCCGGAACTCGGCAAGCACGACATCTCTGGCAAATGATCCTGTCCGGGAGCATCGGCTGACAGGATTAGCTCCGTCGACTCGGACAGTGGAACCAGCAATTCCTGAGGGATCGAAGAGACAGGTACCGAGTCGATCAAGACCTCCGGAACCTCGCTCGATTCAATGACGGGACTCGATGTCGCAGGTAGCGGAACATCTTGATGGCTCGGAGCACGATCGCCCGGCTCCCATGACATCACACCAGAAGAACTCGCCTCTTCAGTGGGAGCAAGGATTACATCCTGAGGCGGGACAGTATCGACTTCTGCTAACGTCGCTGCTTCAGCGACGACCGGAGCTGACCCTAAATAATCACCGGTTTGTATGTCGAAGAGCGAGGCGAACTGAAACGCCACAGAGCTGGCCGGTGCAAGCGTTCTCACCTTGGCATAGAGCTGAGACGGCTTCTTGGGATTGTCAGAGTCGGGACTCTCGATGAGAATATCGATGGCCTTGCCCAATTCGGCCACTGCGGCCATGGCATCACCCTTCTCCTCATACACATGCGCCAACTGTTCGAGAAATGGCACGCACCGAGGGCCAGCCGCTAAGTATTCACGCAAGAGGGATTCGGCTAACCAAAAGTCTTGCCTGCCGATCGCTTCATTGGCAAGAGATTCAAATGCCTGCCGAGCCGTAACGAGGCTGCCGAGTCGCAAATGCAGCGTGGCAAAGAGCCGGCGAGCTTCCGTATTATGAGGATCAAGAGTGAGCAGCTCTTTCAACGCAGCTGACGTCCGGCCGTATTTGCCGGCATTCATGTGCGTGATGGCTTCTTCGAGCAGTGCGCTCTTCTTGCTGTAGCCGACAAGACCCCGCTTCGGTGCCCGGGATGGAGCCTTTTTGTCCGTTTTTTGAGGGGGAGTTTTATCCGTCCGCACGCTTCAACCTTAGCAGATCATTAAAAGGTGCAACATGGCTCCCCAAGCCACTTTGCCAAAAATTCACATCCGTGTGGAGGCTCACGCTCGTCGAGGGGCAAACCAAGCAGAGAACTGCAATCCCAATGCCATTACAGCTTTCACATATAATTTGAGCACCCCTATCTTATTGAGGAGTTAGTCGATACCGTTATTCCCCCCTTGTCCCGTCTGGTCGTCAAAAATGAACAAGGCTGTCAGAAATCAGCAACAGGTACTGTGCCACGGCGTAGCTCCGCCGCTCAGCTCAATGTTCAGACGGAGACAAACGAGACACAATGAATGATCGGTAGCCTAACAAATAAAGAAGTTCGAGGCATTGCTCGAGCACGAAGGCATCGCTGTAGTTTGGTTGTGTCGATGGCAAGCTTATGGTACGGTCGTTCATTCCCATCTTCATGATCGATGTGATCCGGGGGATTACCGACCCCACCGCATACGCATACATTCATTGTTTGTAAATCATGAGTACTTTCTCTTTCGGACAATTTAAGTGGATCAGGCAGACCTCGCTCATCTGTCTGCTGGCAGTACTGAGTGGGTTTCTGCTTCCTCTCACCCTGCGGGCCGAACCTGGCGCAAGCTCCCCCGGTCGCGTCTCCCTCGACTTCAATGACGTTGAACTCGCTGTTTTTGTTCGTTTCATTAGCGAGTTGACCGGCAAAAACTTCGTCTTGGATGATGTCGTCAAGAAAGCCGGCGGGAAAATCAGTGTGTATTCCCCGACCAAGGTCACGCATGACCAAGCCTACAGCATGTTCGTGGCAGCGCTCGAGGTGAGCCGTCTGGCTGTCGTCCAGAAAGGCAATGTCAATCAGATCGTCGCGATGGGGGACCTTCCTCCAGAGCGAGGCGCATTCGTCTACAAACTCAAACATGCCAATGCGACAGACCTGGCCGCCATCCTGACTAATCTCGTTGCCCGATCTCAAACCGTGGCACAAACCTCACCGGGCACGAGACCGCTGTTCAGGCCCTTGAGCGAATTCGAAGCCCCTGTTCAAGTCTTTGCGGACAAAGCCACAAATTCGATCATCATCAGTGCGACCAAAAGCGCCTATACCAAGTTGCAATCTGTCATTCGAGACCTGGATACGCGCCGGAAACAGGTCTTTGTCGAAGCCGTCATCCTGGAAGTGCAGGTCGACCGGCTCAGACAGATCGGGAGCGACCCTCTTCAGGTCATCGGTTCAGGCAGGAGCGGTTCACTGCAAGGCATTGCCGGACTCAATAGTGCACCGGAAAACTTAGCCACCATTGCGCAGGCCATTAGCGGCGTGGCTGCAGGTGGGGCAACAGGGGGAGCATTCACGGTACTCAACACGGTCAATGTGCGGGCATTTCTTCAACTGTTGCTGAACCTCACAGACACCAACGTCCTCTCGACACCTCAGGTACTTGCCGCAGACAATCAAAAGGCCAAAATCGTCGTGGGTGAAAATCGTCCCTTCCCAACCGGCCAGGCCCAGGGAATCACGGGCGGTACGCTCGTCACGATCGAACGAAAAGACGTGGGCGTCACACTGGAGTTCACGCCCCAAGTCTTAGAAAACGACTTGATCCGCTTGGAGATCAAGCAGGAGATTTCCGCGATCGCGGAAAATGTGTCACAAACGATCGGGAGCGGAACATCATCCGTCCCCGTAGGACCGACCACGACCAAACGGTCAATGGAAACCACCACCATTGCGAAAGATCAACAGACCATCGTCATCGGCGGGCTCGTGCGCGACAATCTCGTTCTCAACGAACGGAAAGTCCCGTTCCTTGGAGATATTCCGCTCTTAGGCTGGCTCTTCCGCTTCCAAAGCCGGGCGACCGAGAAACTCAGCCTGCTGGTGTTTCTCACCCCAACCCTGGTCAGGGATGAAGCAGACATGGTGGAATTGAACGCCCGCAAAGCAGCGGAGCTGGGAACCCTGCAGCGAGAAAATCGTATCGAGGAGCCCACAAGGCTCAAGCAAGATGTCCTGGAAAAACTCGAACGCCCGAATGGTTCCCGGCAAGTCCCCCCCACTTCAGACCAGCCCGTAGCCCCTCAGCCGGTGCCACAGCCCTGAGCATGCCGTCGTCGCCCGAACCGGCAACAAATAGCTCCACCCCAACGCTGTCTCCGCAATCGACATCCACAATAGCTGTCAGGAATTTTTCACGCAGCGCGAACGCACCGTAGCGTTAACGGATCAATGTTACACCTATGCAGATTACTCGATCTGATGTATAGGGTGAATGCACGAGCGAACTCATAGCGTTTCTGGACGGGCATCCTGACTTCACATTCGACGAAATGTGGGCTACGGTCACTCCCTAAATACAAGTTGGCAAAGACGGAGGTGCCCGGCGAGCCCTGTGATCGGCTTCAGTGGTGCGCCACAGCACGATCAGTGCGCCCGCACACCGATCTTCCGATCAGCTCGCTGATCAAACCTTCCAACCGCAGTATATTCCATTTAGAATTTATATTATTATTCATCGACTTACATTGATTGTCGGCCATTCAAGCCCATCGGCCCTGTTTTTGCTGATGGATTCTCGATTCCTACGATCACTATAATGGAGCAATCAATGGACTTTATCTTCCTGATCATCGCAATAGGAGCTCCCCTCCTGGCAAGCGGATCGATCGCGCTGCTCGGGGCCACACTCGGCGAGAGGAGCTCCTCCATCGGGGTCGGTGCCCTGTGGCTCTCGACGGGCGCAGCGCTGGCTTGCCTCTATCAGGTCGTGCAAGGCGAGCCGCTGCTCCTCACGCTGTCCGGATTTCTTCCCGGGCCTCTGTCCTACACGATCCTGCTTGATCGACTTGCTGCGGTGATGATGGTCCTCATCACCGGCGTGAGCCTGGTGATCCACGTCTATTCACAACGCTATATGCAAGGCGACCAGGGCTACGTGCGGTTCTTTAGCCTGCTGGGCCTGCTGACCTTTGTGCTCTTGAGTCTGGTAACCAGTGGCAATCTATTCTGGCTCTTCATCTGTTGGCATCTGGTCACGTGGTTATTAGTCCACTTGCTCTCCTTCAATGCCGCCAGTGCTGCAGCGCGGGCGGCGGCTCTGACCACGTTGCGGGTGCAAGGATTCGGTGATGCCACCTTGCTTGCCGGTATTGTCCTCATCTACGCCAAGTTCGGGACCTTCGATCTCGCGGAACTGTTCCGTGCCATTCACACGTCTCCCGCGCCGGCCTTCTGGGCTGGAACCGTCTTTGAAATCAATGCCATCACGGCGATTACGCTGTTGAGCTTGATCGCGATCATGACGAAGTCCGCTCAATTTCCCTTCCACGTCTGGCTGCCTGGAACCATTGAGGCGCCCACGCCAGTCTCGGCCATGCTCCATGCAGGGATCGTCAACGCCGGAGGGTTCCTGGTCAACCGGCTGGCCCCGCTCTACGGCGCCGCTCCGGCGTCGCTCCATCTGATGTTTCTCATCGGAGGGCTGACCGCATTGATCGGAGCCACCACGATGCTGACCCAATCCAGCATCAAGCGGACGCTCGTCTATTCCACGATGGGACAGATGGGCTATATGATCATGGAATGCGGGCTCGGAGCCTTCGCCCTTGCCGTGTTTCACCTCTGCGCTCATGGGCTGTTCAAGGCCACCCTGTTCCTCAATTCTGGAGCCAACATTCAAAAAGCACGGAACGAGTTCAAACTTCCTGGGCATGAGCCCGTGGAAAAAGAGATTCGCTTCTCCTTGGTGACCTGGGCGACAGGCCTGGGGGTCACGCTGCTGTTGCCGTTGATCATCCTGCTCGCGGCCCACGGTCTCGTCCACATCCCCCTGTTTGAGACGCAGGGCACCTTGATCTTCTTGTTCTTTGCCTGGGTCACCTCGGCTCAAGCGATCTTCAGCCTCTATCGCCTTGATGCGGTGGCCTCGTGGAAAGTCTCCTTGACGATGGTGGCGACACTCGCCTTGATCGGCCTGACCTACTTGTGGGCCGGGGAATCCTTCACCCATTTTCTCTACCCGGACACCGAGCAGGTGGCAACCTATTTCCAGGCGGCATCTTGGCCGAAAGGCCTCTTTGATGCCGTGGTCGCCCTCGCGGCCGTCCTCGTGATTGGGGTCTGGATCCTCTTATACGGCAGGGCCCATGGAATGCGGTTCCTGGTTCCAGGCTGGCTGGGCACCCTCCAGACCCGCGCCTATGTCGCATTCCTCAACGGCCTCTACGTCGAGGATGCGCTGCGGGCCTGGGGAAGACGCTTAGGACGGATGAAGGCTCGACCACGCGAATAAAATAGGGCTGAATCGGAGTGTTGGCGATGACCATCGAGAGACAGACGTTCACCGATACGCAGCGCATGGAAGTGCGCTCCTACGTCCAATTGGCGAGAGAAGTCATTGCCCCGTATTGGCCGATGCGGACCTTCATCCATCACAATCCCTTACATGGGCTGGAAGGGCTGCATTTCGACGCGGCCATCAAGCGGGGGACACAGCTGTTCGGCGGCCGTGGGTATCTGAGCAACGAGACCTTTCGCCGCTACTTCAAGAGCGGGCGCATTTCCCCGGAAGACCTGCAGGCCACCATCGAGCCTCTTGCCGCTGCGAAACAGGTGACCTTTTCCGGTCGCACCACATCACACGTGGATGTGCTCATGGCGTCAATGGTGCACGGCATTTCCGAGACCCGGGTGAGTCAATCCGATCCGCCGGATCAGGACACACAGCAGGCCGTTCGCATGATTGAGTCCTGGCTCAAGGCCGTGGGCGCCGACGTTACGCCCCCCACCCTGTCGTTGATGCCGTGGGAGCCAGCGGAGCTTCCTCTCCGAGAAACTTGTGCCGTCTGGTGTGACCGGACGATCGGCACGACGATCGTCGAGACGATCAACCGTGAAATGGTCAAGTGGTGCAGCGCCTTCCTCGATGAGGGGGAAGCCTCCTGGGCGATGCCGGATCGCGGCAAGAAGTTTTACCAAGTGTGGAAGTCTCTGGCCACGCACGATATGAGCTTACGGCTCATCGGCATTCGGAATGCGGCGCAGAAAATCGCCGCTCTGTCCGATCGGTCGGAAGACGCCCTCTTAGAGAGTTTGACGATCTTACAAATTCCCAAAGCCGCGTGGGAGGAATATCTGGCGCACCAGTTAGCGGCCTTGTCAGGCTGGGCCGGCTACATCAAGTGGCGTGTCGATCAAGGCAACTATCCCTGGCAACAACAGCAGCCGATCGATCTGGTGAAATATTTGGCGGTCCGCCTATTTTACGAACGCGAACTGGTCGACCGAAGCTGCCGGGAGGCACTCGGATTTCCTGGAAGTGCCGACGCGATCCGCGCCTACATGGAGCGCTATCCCCACGCCTACTGGTTCCGCCGGGAATGGGTGGCAGGCTGTGTGGCGACGTCGGCCGCCAAACAGGCACGCCGGCTGAGCAAGGCCGGACGAGGGCCGGACGCCGACGCCTGGGAGGAACTGGGCCGTCAGGAGTTTCGCCAGGCGAACGACCGCCGGGCGGAGAAGGCTGTGACCCTGGCCGCGCAGCGACTGCTCGATCTGGCGCAAGCCCTGGAGATCGATCCTCCCGCCATCGAATCAACCGCTCCGTCTGATGTCCCTGTCCTGCTCAACTGGATCGAAGGATTTCCTGCCTCGCAGCACGGACCGCGATGGCTTGAGGCGTTTGAGGCCAGCCACCGCCGACAGGTACTGGCCGAACTGGCGACCGGAGTCCGCAAGGCTGCAGAAAACTCTCAGGCAGGAGATCACGCGGCCCCTTCACGACCGCTTGCCCAAGTGGTGTTCTGCATCGATGTACGCTCAGAGGTGTTTCGTCGTCACCTCGAACATCGCGGCGGGTACGAAACCTTGGGGCTTGCCGGATTTTTCGGTGTACCACTAGACTATCAGCCGTTCAATGCACAACATGCGGTGGCCCATTGTCCGGTGCTCCTGAAGCCCAAAAATCGGATTCGGGAGGTGCCTCGAAGCTATCATGTGGTGCAGGCCGAGCGGCACAAGATGGCGGCGCAACTCAGCAAGGCCGCGCACATGCTCCTGCACGACTTGAAGGAAAATATCGTCACGCCCTATGTCATGGTGGAAGCGGTCGGGTGGCTGTTCGGCCTGCCCCTGTTCGGGAAGACCCTGTTCCCTGGCCGGTACCACGCGATTTCCCGGTGGTTGAAGGCGCTCCTCATGCCCTCCATCGCCACGACGTTGACGGTCGAGAAAATTACGTGGAGCGAGGGCGAGGAAATGGTCGCGACCGAACAGCAGGCGAAGATCCGTGAAGTCGTGCGCGAGCGGTTCGGCTTGCACGGCGCGGCTCTCTCGTCCTCGCTCATGGAACAGATTCGCAGAAAGGCCATGGGAACGGCGGACGGAACCAGCAACGACGTGGCCCGAACCTTGGCCCTGTCGCCGCAGGACGAAGAACTGTTCTACGAGCGGCTCCGCCGGGAGTACGGCATCAGTCCACGAGGCGTTTCGGATCGGCTCCACCGTATCACGCATACCGGCTTCTCCACGACCGAGCAGGCCTATTTCGCCGAAGCGGCGCTACGGCTCATGGGGCTCACCTCAAACTTCTCCCGCGTCGTCCTGTTCTGCGCACATGGCAGCACCTCGCTCAATAACCCCTACGAATCGGCGCTCGACTGTGGCGCCTGCGGAGGCAACCAGGGCTTGCCCAATGCGCGCGCCATCGCGGCGATGGCCAATAACCCAACCGTGCGTGAGTTATTGCAAGCACGCGGCATCAAGATTCCAGGCGATACCCATTTCTTCGCCGCGCAACATGACACCACCAGCGATTACGTTCGCATCGTGGATTTGGAGGACGTGCCTGCCACGCACCGGAAAGATCTCCAGCGCCTGGCAACAGACTTGGCCAACGCCGGGGCACGGACCGCACTCGAGCGAGGCACCTTCCTCGACGAGGGGGCCAACAGGATCGACCCCTCGACGGCCCAGCAGCAAGCCACGCGACGGGGCGACGACTGGGCACAGGTTCGTCCGGAATGGGGGCTCTCGAAGAACAGCCTCATGGTGATCGGGCGGCGCGAATTGACTCAGTCCGTCAATTTGCACGGGCGATCGTTCCTCCACTCCTACGATCATCGGCAGGATGCGTCGGGCAGATTACTGGAAACCATCATGACGGCCCCGTTGGTGGTGGCGCAGTGGATCAACATGGAGCATTACTTTTCGACGGTCGATAACGAGGTCTACGGCAGCGCCAGCAAGGTCTACCACAACGTGGTCGGCCGCATCGGGGTCATGACCGGCGTCTGGAGCGATCTGCGCATTGGTCTGCCCGCCCAGACGGTCTGGAATGGGCACGAGCCCTACCACGAACCTATGCGGTTGCTGGCCGTGATTGAAGCGCCCAAAGACCGTATCCGCGCCATCATCAATCGGCAACCGCTGCTTGAACAATTATTCGATCGGAGGTGGGTGACGCTCGTGGCCTTGGAACCTCGGGACGGCGCGTTTTATCAGTACGATGGCATGAGCGAATGGACATTATTAGGAGGAGAGTCGCATGATCAGCTTAACACTGCATCCCATGAAAGAAATTAAGATCGTAGTCGAGGGCGAGCAGGTCAAATTTGTGACCGACATGCTGGATCGTGTCGGCGCAACCGGCTACACGATCATCAACAATGTATCGGGCAAGGGCCATCACGGATTTCATGAGGGCCATTTGCTCTTTAACGACACCAGCAGCCAGGTGATCGTCTTCACGGTCGTGCCGGAAGAGCGAGTCGAACCGATTCTGGCGGGCCTGGGTCCGCTCTTCAATAAACATTCAGGCGCGATGTTTGTGACGGACGTGGCCGTCAGCCGTCGTGATCGCTTCGTCGCCAAATAAGAAGGCCGGTCGCCCCGGTCCGCTCGCGCCGATGCCTCCCTTGAGGGTCTGCGCCAGACGGGGCATACTGCCCACGCGACGATAAGAGCTCTTTTGCTCCTGTGCGCTGCCTAACTGAGTACCAATGCCTATGCCTTCCTCACGTCGATCACGTCCCAAGCTATCCGCCCAGGCGCAATCGGACATCGCCGCCGGGGAAGTCTTGGTGTGGCTCAGTGACTGCATCCAGGGCGGCCTCTGTTTTGTGTCCCACGGCGCCGTGATCTTCGAAAACGCGCAGTTCGGAGAGCTGGTCGAGGCACCTCATCCGGGGTCGGAGCTTCCGCTGCGAACGCGTCTTCTCGATGAGGCGATGGCCTGGAATCACGAACCGCTCGGAGCCCGTGACACAACGGAATATCGCATGACGGATCGACAGGGCGATCCGCTCATTTACGAATGCCGATTCAACGTCGTTCCCTATCGCGGCGACAACGGCGTGCTCATCGTGCTGGAAAATGTCACGGAGCGGACTCTGCTCTCGCAGGAAGCCTCCCAGGTGGCCCGGTTTCAGTCGGTCCTCGCGCGCATCGGAACGCTGGCGGTGAGCGGAACCCCGGTCCAAGAAATCATGAACGAGGCCGCGCGCCTGACGGCCGAGGCCTTGCACGTGGAACTCTGCAAAATTCTCATTCCTCGTGAGTCGGATGAGCACCTGTATCTCGTCGCCGGTACCGGGTGGCCTGAAGGGCTCATCGGAACCTTGACGGTAGAGGGAGGTACGCATTCTCAGGCGGGTTTTGCGATCCGCGAACGGCAGCCGGTAGTCGTGCGCGACTTGCGCACAGAAACGCGCTTCATGCCCTCGAAGCTCCTGTCGGAACATGGCGGCATTGCCGGCATGAGTGTGCCCATGATGGTGCAGGATCGGGTGTACGGGGTCATGGGGGCGCACTGCAAGTCCGTGCGTGATTTTTCACCCAAAGAATTGGAGTTTCTCCGCTCGGTCGCCAACACGGTAGCCACCGTGCTCGAACGATGGCGGCGAGAAGAAACGCAGCTTCAGCTCTATCACCGGATGTTCGAACTGGTGCAGGACGGCGTCATGTTAACCGATACGCAGGGGGCGCTCCTGGAATGGAACCCCGCGATGGAACGTCTGTCGGGCTGGACACGGCACGAGGTCATCGGGCGAACGCCGTCGTTACTGAGATCCGGAAAGCATCCGCCGGAATTCTTCGAGCGCATGTGGCAGACGATCCGCTCCGGGTCGGCCTTCGTCGACCGTGTGGTGAACCGCCGCAAGGACGGGTCCGAGTTTCTGGCGTGGGAAAGCGTGAGCCCGGTCAAAGACCCGGACGGGACCATCCGCTACTTTCTCGCCATCCTGACCGACCTCAGCGAGCGCGAACAGATGCTGGAAGCCCTGCGCCATACGGAACAGGTGAAACTCGTCGGCCAACTCGCCGGCGGCATCCTCCACGAAGTCCGCAATCCTCTTATCGGACTCGGGAGCCTCGCCACCCATCTGGCCGACCAGGACACGCTCCCTCAAGCCGCGCGCGACCGGTGCCGCTTGATCGCGCGCGAAGCGGCGCGGATCGACGACCTCCTGGAATCTCATCTTGGGCAGTTGCGGCCACGACCCTTCGAGATCGCCCCCTGTGACCTGTCCTCGCTGCTTGACGACACCCTGACCCTGTTGCATCCGAACCTATCGAAGCACCGCGTGTCCGTGAAGAGAAACCTGGCCGCGAACCTTCCCTTGGTGGAGGCCTCGCGAGCCCATATGCTCCAGGTGTGTCTGAACATCGCCATGAATGCGATCGACGCGATGCCGAACGGCGGAGAATTGACGATCACCCTCAGGCCGGAGACCAGGCGAGGCCTAGGGCTGCTCATGACTGTCGCCGATTCCGGGAAGGGCATCTCCCCTGAAAACTTGCAGCGCATCTACGAACCGTTCTTTACGAATGGAAAAGCCAAAGGTGTCGGTCTTGGGCTGACCATTACCCGCGACATCATCGAGCGACATGGCGGCCACTTGCTGATTCACAGTCCACCTGGCAGCGGGGCCGTCGTGGACGTCTGGCTTCCACTGAAATGCGAGGGCTAACATGGCATGGCAACTTCTACTGGTCGAGGATGAAGCGTCCGTTCGGGAGGCCTTCGCCCTGCGTCTCACCGGCCAGGGCTACCTCGTCCAAACGGCGGGATCGGGGGAAGACGCCCTCACCCTCCTGCGCTCCTTCGAGCCGGATATCCTGGTGTTGGATCTCGTCATGCCCAACCTCTCGGGCCTGGACGTCCTCGCCCGGGTGAAACAAACCACACCGGAGCTTCTCGTGATCGTGCTGACCGCCAGAGGAACGGTAAAGGATGCGGTCGAAGCCATGCGGCTCGGGGCCTTCGATTTTGTGGCTAAGTCCATCGACATGGACGATCTCCACCACACCCTGCGCCGCGCAACGGATCTGCTCACGCTGCGCCGGCAGGTCCAACTGCACACCAGTCAGGATGCAAAGGGCTATGCGATCGATCGCATCATCGCAAACAGTCCCGCCATGCAGACGTTTATGCAGCAGGTTCGGGAATTGGCCAAGAGCGATCGCGTGACGGTCCTGCTCCAAGGCGAGACCGGGACCGGCAAGCAGTACATGGGCCGCGTGATCCATTTCAACAGTCCACGGGCAGACAAGCCCTGCATGGAAGTGGATTGCCCCTCTATCCCGCGCGAACTGTTCGAGAGCGAATTGTTCGGCCATGAGAAGGGATCGTTTACGGGGGCTGCAGGACGAAAATGCGGACTGCTCGAACTGGCCGATGGCGGGACGGTCCTCTTCGATGAAATCGGCGACTTGCCGCTCCCCCTGCAGGCGAAGCTCTTACGGGTGATCGAAGAGCGGACGTTGCGTCGCGTCGGAGGCGCGGCCACGATCCCTGTGGATGTCCGTTTCATGGCCGCGACGAATCGTGATCTCAAAGAGGCGGTCGCGAAGGGCGAGTTTCGCGAGGATCTCTACTATCGGCTCAACGTCGTGACGCTCACCGTCCCGCCGCTCCGCGAACGAGGCGACGAGATCATTCCTCTCGCCGAGCAGTTTCTCATTCGTTCTGCGGTGGCGCTCAAGAAGCCGGTCCGCACATTGGGCGCGAGCGCACAGGCCCTCTTGCGCCAATACCGCTTCCCCGGCAATATCCGTGAGTTGAGCAATCTCATGGAACGGGCCGTCCTGTTCTGCCAAGGCTCAACCCTCGAAGCCGCCAACTTTCCCTCCGATGTCCATAGCGGAAGCCTGCCATCGGTCCCAGCAGCGCAGACACATCCGATTCCTGCATCGGATGCGTCCGATCCCACCGCCGTCCAGATCTCCTTTCGAGTCGGAGAGCAATCGCTGAACGATCTTGAAGATCGGATCATCGCCGAGGTGCTGCAGCGGTCAGACGGCAACAAGACCCTAGCCGCCAAACATCTCGGCATCACGCGCTGGATGCTGGACCGGCGGCGCAAACCGTAAATCCTCCACCTACGGCCCCTCCTCCCTCTTGTCTGGCGTCCCAGCCCCCTGCTCTCCACCCACGCCTCAGGGCATCTGTACGACAACGGTGAGTGCGGCCATGCACGATCGTTGGGCACACCGTGCATGCACACACGGTTTCACCGACGGAACACGAGCTCTCCGCTCCAGCTCTTTTCAGTGGGTGGGAGGCCCACGGGAAGATTCGTGAGTCGCGGTGCGGAGTTACTCTCTTCTCCGCATGGGGAACCCTCGTGCAGGAGCGCGGAACTCTATTTGCAATAGCTTCAGGAGACAACCAGGGAGCGAGACCCATGAAGACTCTGTCCTTCGTCATCGTCCTGCTTCTGACCAGTGCGTCTGCCTGGGCGGCAATGGTGCAACCCGTTCCCGCGACAAGCTCAACGTCGTCGGAACAGATTGTGCCCGATCATGTGATTCTGTTTGTGCTGGAAGGAGTCGATCAGCCGGCGCTCACGGCGGGGCCGATGCCGGTCCTGAAGCGCCTTGTACAGGATGGGGCCGTGACATGGTCGGCCGCAACGAGTACGCCTCCGCTTCGCCTCCCGGCCATGGCCTCCCTGCTCACGGGGCTACCGGTCGAGAAGCACGGCATCACATGGAACACCTTCGAATTCAGCCGAGGCTATCCTCGCCCCCCCACGATCTTCGACTATCTCGACCTCAGCGGCGGGCGGGACAGCGCCATCTTCCTGATGGACGAATCGCTCTACCAGCTCGCGAAACCGGAACCCTATACGGATTATCAGCTGTGCGGGCCGCTCAAGCCGGAATGCAGTCCGGAGCGGCTCGTGTCCTATATCAAGCAGTATTTCAAGAAGGCGACGAGCGGCCATGGATATGGGCATGCGATTCTGGCGCTGCCGCATCTCCTCGTGGTGCATCTGCCGGATGGAGGGCGCGCCGGCGTCGAGCGAGGCTGGACCTCGAAGAACTATCGCACAGCGCTCCAGTCGGTGGATCGGGCGATGGGGTCAGTGCTGGAGATCTTCAAAGAGCATGGATTGCTCACGCGCACCACGGTGTTTGTCACGTCTTTGAGTGGGACCGGCGCGACGAAACCAACAGCGGCAGAAGCGCAGACCACACCCGTCTCATCGCTCGTCCCCTGGATTGCCTCCGGTGTCGGGATTAAGACCGGACATGCGATTCGTCAGCCCGTCTCCATTGTAGATACCGGCGCAACAGTGCTGCGGGCGTTTCGAGTTGAGACGCATACCGAGTGGGACAGCCGTGTGGTCGAGGAGATCTTTCGCGACGCCGGCGCCATATCCGCTATTCCGACGAAGGGACGGTGATTGCGCATGACCTCTGCCGACTACAAGCCGCGCCTTACTACGCAGATCTGGCGCATAATCCTGGGTTGCGCCTCTGTCGCATGGATTACGTGGGTGGGGGCCGACGCTATCGCAGATTCGCGTGAAACGTCGGCGAAGGCCTATGCCATCACCATCGATGCCACGTCGATCGTGTCCCAAAGCTGGTGGCAGGTGCCGGGCGTGACTCCCTCGATTTGGACCTCCGATCCAGAGACGTCCGATGCCTATCGGACATCGGAGCCTCGCGATCTTCAGTTGAAGCCGGGCCAATATAAATTCATCAGCTTCACGTTCGACTTTCCCTTTGAGGTGACGCCGGAGGGAGCCGTGGCATATGCACCGACACTCGATCAATGCGTGGAGGGACGTGGCACACACACCTTGATCGTGCGATGCAAGCGGACCTATCCGCATGGGGGACAGCCGGAGTATTCCTTCGCTCCATGAACCAGGAACAGAGAGGCACTATGGGAACGCAACATCGTTTGACGAAGTGGTTGTTCGTGATGCTGGCGCTGGCCGGGTCGGCACTGGCTCACGATAGAGCGGCTGCCGCCGGGACTAAGCCGGCAACACCCGCACAAAACGGCCCGGCTCGCATCGTGTCGCAATATGGTGCGGCGCTCGCCGCGAGCCGGGTGACAGAGTGGGCTGCACTCGATTTGGGTTGCTTGACGCTCAGGCGCCAACGAGGCCTATCCGAACAGACCGACAGGGCCTGCTGGGACGGCACGCTGAAGGTCCATCGGGAATTGGTCCAGGATCATCCGGAAACCGGAATCTTCGAGTCGGTGGGGCGGGGGGTTGGGTTCGGCTTGCTGTCCGAAACACATCGCCATGCCGATTACTGGAAGGACTATATGCCGGCGGTCGCCGTCTCCCCTGCCGTAATCGGCAGCGAGGAGGGAGCAGGTCCCGCCCTTGAAGTCCTCACCGTCTCACCCACCAGACCCTTCGCCTTGAAAAATCTCACAGGGAAAGATCCGGTGGGGGTTTCCGGCCATACCGTCGAGATCAGGGTATCCTATCCGGATCCTCTGACGGCTCCTCTCGCGTTGCGCCCAGGAGAGGTATGGTGGGCCAGCGGCGTCCTGCGCCGATACGGTCCGGTCAAAGAAATGACGGTCCGATTCGTGGTGGTTTCAGGATTGCGAAAGCTGGGCTATCCGGTCGATCAGGCCGTCATCAATGAGGCCCTCCCCGATGCGCCGGTGCAGGTCGGCATTCATTATGGGCGTCTTCCGAAAACAAGCGATCCCGGTGGGCAGCAGAACGAAGAGGTCAAGAATCGCTTAGGGGCCGGCGGGCTCGTCCTGGGTTCCGCTCGCTGGTGGGACCTGAAGGACGCGCGACCGATCTTTGCCACCGCGCTGGCACGCGCCAAACAGATGCCACGCTCCGTTGAACGGACCAGGCTTCTGACTCGGCTGACCTTGATCGATTCAGACGATCCGGCCTTGCACAGGGTCATCGCCGACGACAAGTTTCGGACTTTTATCTTAGAAGGTCTGGCAAAAAGTGAAATCTCTGGACCGGATAGTACGGTGACGGAGAAGCTGGCAGAATTGTATTGGAACTTTCAGGCGCAGAGTTGGCGCCAGGAGCTCACGGAAGTCGCAAAGGGGCACTCTCACGCAGCGGAGGCGTTCTACCAGGCCATCGATTCCCTTGAGCATGTCACGAGCGGCGGACGGGCGACTCCCGAAGAACGGAGGCAACTCGGCGCACTCTCTCGATGGAACAACGATGCGACCACCGCGCTGACGGTGCATGAAGCACTGCTGAACGACATCGCCCCGGAAGGACCTCTTCATGGCCGGCTGTTATCCGAACTCGCCTGGGACCGGATTCAGTGGCTCTCCTGGGAGCGCCGATACGGGCATCCCTGGCTGGACCAGGCCCGCCAAGAGGCCGAGCAGGCGTTGAGCCAGGTCGAGACTCCCGTCGATAAACTCGTGGCCGCATATGCGTTGGTTCTGGTGGAGGCCCTGCGGGTGCCGCGCGAGCCGGCGCGCCTCCAGGAACGACTGCGCACCGTGAAGACCTGGCACGATCGCGTGACCGGCGTTGCCGGCCTGTGGCCCCATCTCATCGGGAACGACATGGTGAAGGCCTTGGTGCCTGGCGGTACCGAAGTGATGCTGCCCATGACGGATCGTGCCGCCGACGTGCTCGATGTCGAAATCCATTCCCAACCGCCGCAGCAGGATATTGTGTGGCAGTGGAACTTCGACCAGGATGTTCCCCAGGCACTGCCCGTGGGATTCGTGGCGGTGAGTACGCCTGGAGCGAAGCCCTCTGGCTGGCATGTGCTCCCGGACGGCCAGATCCCCACGCCCGGGAAACTGGTCGTCCAGGATCTCCCATGCGGGACAAGCGATTGCGCCCATCTGCTGCTGGCCGATCGCATCCGCACCACCTATCCTGACATCGCGGTACAGGTCCAGGTTCTGTCGGCAGACGGCAGTGGCGAAGCCGGAATCGCACTAGCTGTGCGCGACAACCGGAATTTCTATGCCGTCACGCTCAATCCCTCGACAGGCAGGCTGACCACGAGGCGCGTGGCCGACGGCCGCACGACGGTGCTGGGGGACATCCCGGTCAAGCTGACCCAACGTCCGTGGCATAGCCTGCGAGTTCAACGAATCAATTTCATTCACCTGGATCGCGGACGCCTGAGTGTATTTATCGACGGAGCCCAGGTCGCCGCAGTGGCGGACGAGTGGATCACGGGGGACGGGTCGATCGGGCTGATCACGTTCGGCCGAACCGCGGCACAGTTCGACGGGCTCCACCTGCTCGATCTCGTGTCGAATCGCACGCTGTCTGGCCCCGCAGCCTATTGAACGGGCCCTTGTGGCCGGAGGACTCCTGTGCAACATCTTCGCGACCTCGAAGACCAAAGCGTCTATGTGATCCGTGAGTCCTACAAACACTTCGACAACCTCGCCATGCTCTGGTCGATGGGCAAGGACTCGACCGTGCTGCTCTGGCTTGCACGCAAGGCCTTCTTCGGGCATGTGCCGTTTCCACTGGTACATATCGATACGGGTTACGAGATGCCGGAATTGATCGACTATCGGGACCGGCTCTGCCGAGAGTGGGGGCTCAATCTGGTCGTCGGCCAGAACAAGGAGGCCTTGGCGGAAGGTATGAACCACACGGTCGGACGCGTAAGCTGTTGCTCGGCCCTCAAGATCGAGGCGCTCAAACAGACCATCGCCACACATGGGTGGACGGCCGTCATTCTCGGCATTCGCGCGGACGAGGAAGGCACGCGGGCGAAAGAGCGCTACTTCTCGCTCCGGGACAAACATGGAGAATGGGATTTCCGCGACCAGCCTCCGGAACTGTGGGATCAGTACAAGACAACGTTTCCCGCCGGTTCTCATGTACGCGTGCATCCGCTGCTGGATTGGACCGAACTCAACATTTGGGAGTACATCGAGCTGGAGCAGATTCCCCTGCCGAACCTGTACTTCGACCGGGGCAACGGCACCCGTTATCGGAGCCTCGGTTGCGTGCCTTGCACGGGAACTGTCAACTCCTGTGCGAACACGATTCCACAAATCATCACGGAGTTGCGGACCACGACGACCGCTGAACGCGCCGGTCGGGCACAAGACGAAGGCCGCGGCATGGAAACCCTCCGCAAACTCGGACATATGTAACCACTCACGACTCGCGCAGCCTGCTCCCTCTCCAACTTCCCCCTCCCCCAATCTGCAACCCTTCTACGCACGGCGGCATGCGATGGCTACGGCCACGTGCAGGCATGCACGAGCGTGTGTCTGCGCACTTATATTTGAGGGCAGGATCTGCTTGCGCTGGCCGTTCGACGACCCTGGTAGATCGGTTTCTCCTTATTCACGAAGCGGTTGCGCACCCTCATTGAAGGAAGACCACGTCGCGGCCCTCTTCTTGCTGTATGTAGAGGGACAAGGGACAGAAGGGAATGGTGAACAGCATGACACAGGCGAAGGAGAAGCCGATGCCCTATACCGACGTGCAGCGAATGGAGCTGCGCTCCTATGCCAACCTCGCAGGCGAGGTGGTGGCGCGTCTCTGGCCGATGCGGACCTTCATCTCAAGAAATCCGCTGCAGGGACTTGAGTCGCTTAGTTTCGACAAGGCCGTGAGCCGGGGAGAAGAGCTCTTCAGCGGGCGGGGGTATTTATCCTCTGAGGCCTATCGCGACGCGTTTCGAAGCGGGCGTATCCAACAGCGGCATCTGGATGAGGTCTTACGGTCGCTCGACTCCGGGAAAGAAATTGTCTTCGGCGATCGCAGGCTTTCCCACCTGGACCTTCTCCGTGCCGCGATGGTGCATGGCGTGCAGCCGTCCTCCTCCGACCGATCCGCACCGGCCGGGTCCGGATCGCCACGCGAGGACGCCACGTCCCTCGCCCAACTCACGCAGTGGATCACAGCAATCCTAAAATCCGATGTGTTGGCCGAGAGTGAGAGCCTGCGCCTCTGTGAGCCGGACGAGTGGCCCTATCGGGAAACGATGGCCACCTGGTGCGATCGGACGATCGGGACCGATCTTGATGACCAAATTAACCGCCAATTGATCAAATGGAGTGCCGCCTTCTGCGACGAGGGGGAAGCCACCTGGTCGATGCCCCGTCGCGAGGGCACATTTTTTCGTGCCTGGAAGACTGCCGCGCAGCATGACCTGAGTCTGTCCTTGCTCGGAATCGACCGGGCATCGGAAAAAATCAGCGCGTTATCAGACCGCCCCGAGGATGCGCTCCTGGAATCGCTTGAGCGACTGAAGGTCCCCACATCGGCGTGGGAGGAATATCTCTCGCGCCATGTAGCGGCATTGCCGGGATGGGCCGGATTCATTAAATGGCGTGCCGAACAAACGGCGTATCCCTGGCAAGAGGCCTATCGCATCGACTTGGTGAAATATCTCGCCGTGCGCCTGTTCTATGAGCGGGAGCTGGTGGACGTCTCCTGCCGGAACAGTTTGAACTGCTCAGGGAATATCGAGGCGATTCAGGATTATGCGCGGCGGTTTCCCCATGCAGTCTGGTTTCGCCGTACGCTCCTGAAGGGACAGCTCCCGAAGAAAGCCTCGGCGGATGCCGCGAGGCTGCAGGGCTGGTGGCGATCGTCGGATGCCCAGGCCTGGGAGGATCTCGGTCGGCGGTGGTACGGCGAGCACCGGCTTCTCCGCCTGGAAGAGGCCACCACCGACTATGCCCGCACCCTATTACGGCTGGCTGAGGCCCTCGACATCCCCACCGAGCAGATCGTCTCGATGGCGCCTGGCGATCTCAGGACGCTCCTGCACTGGTTCCGGGCCTTTCCAGAACAGCTGCATGGCTCCAAGTGGCTGGAGGCCTATGAACGTTCGCACCAGGCCATAATCCTGCGGCAGCTGGACACGCAGGCTCACGGCGACGTCCGTCTACAGCGCCATGGGAGCCCTGTGCGTCCGCCCGCGCAGCTCGCCTTTTGTATCGATGTGCGATCGGAAGTCTTTCGCCGGCATCTGGAGCAGCGCGGCGGCTATGAGACCTTCGGTTTTGCCGGATTCTTCGGGTTGCCTGTCGCCTATCGCGCGCTCGGCACAGACTTTTTGACGGACCTGTGCCCGGTGCTCCTCAAACCGAAGCACATCGTTCGCGAGATCCCGCGGACCTATCAGAACGGGGCCGCGCTGCGACGGAAATCGAGCAGCCAGATGGCCAAGGTCGGACATGACCTGCTGCAGGATCTCAAACACAACGTCGTGACGCCCTATGTCATGGTGGAAGCGATCGGATGGCTCTTCGGATTGCCGTTGTTAGGAAAGACGCTTTGTCCTCGCTGGTATCATCGAGTGGCAACCTGGCTGAAGCACTTGTTTATGCCTGAGGTGGCCACGACCTTGACGGTAGACAAACTCCCCGCCGTTGAGGCGGAAGAGATGGTCGCGGCCGAGCAACGGATAGATATTACACGATGGCTGCGTGCGAGATTCGACGTGCCGGGCCACCGGCTGACGGCTGACAGGCTTGAGGGCATCCGGCGTCAGGCTCTGGGAGAAGGCCCAGAGCTCCAGTCGGCGTCGGGCGATCTCGGTCATCTCCTGGCTCTCTCGACGACGGAGGAAGAGGCCTTGATCGAGGACCTCCGCCGTGAATGCCGGATCACGCCTCGCGGCACCGCAGCCCAGCTCGCGCGGATCGCGCAGAGAGGGTTCACGCTGACCGAACAGGCGTACTACGTGGAGACCTCGCTTCGGCTCATGGGCTTGACCTCATCCTGGTCGCGCCTCGTCATCCTGTGCGGGCATGGGAGCACCTCACAAAACAATCCCTATGAATCGGCGCTGGATTGCGGCGCCTGTGGAGGGAGCCATGGGCTTCCAAATGCACGCATGTTCGCGATGATTGCCAACCGGCCACACGTACGCGAGCTATTGGCGAAGCGGGGCCTGTCCATCCCGGCGGACACCCATTTTCTCGCGGCCCTCCACGACACGACGACGGATCACGTCCGGATCGCGGATCTGGAAGATGTGCCGCCGACGCACCGCAAGGAGCTGGCGCAGGTGCTGGAAGACGTGAACGAAACCGGGTCCATGGCTGCCGCTGAACGAGGGATCGCGCTGCAGGCCGCGTCCACCCGGCACGATCGTCGAAACTCGCTGCAGGACGTGCAACTCCGCAGTATGGATTGGGCGCAGGTCCGTCCTGAGTGGGGCTTGGCAAGAAACAGTCTGTTCATTATCGGGAGCCGACAGTTGACGCAGGGGGTCGATCTTGAGGGCCGATCCTTCCTGCATTCCTACGACCATCGGCCAGACCTGGACGGGAAGCTGCTGGAGATCATCATGACGGCGCCCCTGATCGTGGCGCAATGGATCAATCTGGAATATTACTTTTCAACGGTAGATCCGGAGACCTACGGCAGCGGCAGCAAGGTGTACCACAATGTGACGGGTCGTATCGGGGTGATGACGGGGGGGCAAAGCGACCTCCGGATGGGATTGCCCGTTCAGACAGTCATGAACGGCCCGCGCCCATACCATGAGCCCATGCGCCTGACGGCCATTATCGAAGCCCCGCGGGACCGGATTTCTTCCATCATCAATCGCCAGCCGCTGCTGCAGGGGATCTTCAACAATCGGTGGCTTCACCTGATCGCCTACGAACCGAGCGAACGGCGATATTATCGCTATGAGGGCGCAGGAGAATGGGTTCACGTCACCATTGAGACCGTCGATAACGAAACGGCTGTCGCCGGCGAGCGGGCCTAAGCCGCGTCACGCAGGTGCGGTACGAGTAAAGGAGAGAGGTATGCCGGATACGGATTCGATGAAGTTCCCGCGATATCAGGCGGTTCCGTTCTCCTCCTACAAAGAGGTGACCGATTTTCTGCGCGAACTTGAAACCGCCTGCATCCTGCGCGGCCAGCCCTCGGACGGCACCGTCAGCTTCGGAGCCCTCGCACGATGTCTGCACGAACTCGGCCGTCCAGACCGAGCCTACCGGTCCGTACACATCACCGGCACCAACGGAAAAACCAGCGTGAGTCGTATGACGGCGGCGTTGATCCAAGCCAGCGGGATGAAGGTCGGACTCTATACCAGTCCCCATCTCGGACATTTTCGAGAACGGATCGCCGTCAACGGTCAGCCGATTAGCGAACGGGAATTGCTGGATGCCTGCAACCACCTCAAGTCGCTGATGGACTGGGCAGGAGCCGAACTGACGTCCTTTGAGTTTCTCACCGCCGCCGCCTTCTTCGCGTTCCGCACGGCCAAGGTGGACTATGCCGTCGTCGAGGTCGGTATCGGCGGGCGGCAAGACGCCACCAACATCATCGCGCCCGAGGTGTCGGTCATCACCAACGTGGACTACGACCATATGGATATTCTGGGCGACAGGCTGGAGCAGATCGCCGCGGAAAAATCAGGGATCATCAAACCGTTGACTCCCGTCGTCTGCGGGCCCATGCAGGAGGGTCCTCGATCGCTGATTCTGTCGCGGGCGGAGCAGCTGAAGGCTCCGGTCTTGTCGATCGGACAGGAGTATGACACCAGTGATTTCGTGCGCACCGGGTACCGTGGAACATGCACGATTCGAGTCGGAAGCACCATCTGGGAAGAGGTCACCGTGGATTCCCCCGCCGCCTTTATGGCCACCAACGCCGCACATGCGGTCGCCGCCTATGATGTCCTTCGACGCCGCGGGTTGGTCACGGCCTTGGATGGACCGGCGCTTCGTCACACATTCGAACAGATTCACTTGCCGGCCTGCTGTGAAGTACTTCCCGGACATCCGACGATCATCATCGACGGGGCCCACAATGCGCCGGCTGCCGCCAGTCTCTCTTCAACCATCCGAAGCGTCTGTGAAGGCCGCCGAACGGTGTTGCTGGTCTCGCTTTCACGGGAGAAAGAGTTCGAAAAAATTATCCGGCATCTGGCCTGTGCTGGAGCTGACCGGGCCATCTTCACCCGGTATCCACAGGATCGCTCGGTCGACCCTCAGGATCTTTCGGATATCTGGCGATCCTGTACGCCGGCCGCGGCAGAAATCGTGGGCGACCCCGATGATGCCTTTCGCAGGGCAGTCCAAGGAGCAGGGTCTCAAGGGCTTGTCGTGGTCACCGGGTCTTTGGAGTTGGGGGGCTATTGCCGTCCCCTCGCGCAAGCGGCGTTATCGGACGTTGGCGTCTAACCGCCTCATGTGACGCCGGAGTTTCGACGCGCATACTGCCTCCGGGGAGGATGGAAGGTGCATCGAAACCCATCAAACGAGAAACATTACCGACAATGCGGTGTCGAGATAAGGAGGATGCGATGGATGAGCATGCGCAAGATCAGGTGGAGGCGTCTATGAGTCAACCGAACCGGTCCTTCGAGAAGACCAGGACGCGATGGATCCTGGCGCTGATTGTCACGGCGTTTGGGGTTTCCGGAGTCTCCCCTGGATTTGGCGCATCCGCTCGCCCCGTCACGCTCCAGCCGGACCATGCCACTCCTGGCGCAACCCTGTCGCTCAACGGGAAAGGATTTGGGAATTTCCAATCTGTCCAAACTAATAAAGTCACGGTGAACGGTGTGCCGGCTCTCATACAGCGATGGGAATCTGACCTGATCGAAGTGAAGGTGCCGTTGACGGCGACAAGCGGTCCCGTTGAGGTGGTGGTGGGTAAGAAGAAGCGGCCTGCCGGGACATTGACGATCGTGCAACCGCACATCGAGAGCATCACACCGGCGGAAGCCGAGCGGGGCACGCTGCTCCAGATCACGGGGCGCCATTTCGGCGTGACGGCAGGCGCGCGCGATCCCAATACCATGTTCGGCGTGAATGATGTGGTGATCGGCGGTGGCGTGGTGCGCCCTCGGCGATGGACAGACAACCTGATTGAAGTCAAGATCCCCGCGAACGCGGTGTCCGGAGACGTCGTCGTTCGCTTGGCCTCTTCCGATCCGCTGCCGGATGGATCCTGCTGCGCACCGGTGACGCATGTGGTGAGTAACGCGGTGCCGATCTCGTTGATTCCTTCAATCCGTGTGGACCCCGTCCATGGTCCTGCCGGCACCAAGGTCGTGCTGTTTGGGCAGGGGGTCGGCACCGGCAAGGGGCCGAACGACGCGGTACTGATCGGCGGGAAGCCGGCCACGATTGCGCAATGGAACGACGAGGTGATTGTCGTCCATGTGCCACTCGGGGCTGAGTCGGGCCCGATGGTGCTGAAGAGCCGCGGGCGCGAACGGACGGTGGGCACCTTCACCGTCCATGTTCCCAAGGCCACCACGATAAGTCCGGCGAGCGCGCCCATCGGCACGCTGCTCCGCATCAACGGAGAGCACTTCGGGTACTATTCCGAAAGCGGCTCGACGCCCTACAATTTCATGGACTTCAATACAGGCGAAAATCGCGTGGAGATCGGCGGGGTCCCGGCCGTCATCTATCGCTGGAACGACGACCGGATCGATGTCTGGGTGCCCTTCAGCGCGAAAAGCGGACCAGTCGTGATCTATCGCAGTGCCAACAAGCCGAACCCGGATGGCTCCTGCTGCGCCGAACGGGGAGTGGTGGCGACGGGCGCCGGAGACTTTACGCTGGTGACGCCGGTCATCGAGTCGTATGAACCGAAATCAGCCGGGTTGGATGAGCGGGTGACGATCAAGGGGAAAGGATTCGGAACGTTTCTCAAGACCGCTGAGCATACGGAACTGGCGATAAACCAGAAAGCCTATAAGCGGCGACTCGATGTGGAAATCAACGAGTCCGATACGAGCACGACCGTCGTGTCGAACGTGTCGAGAACGGAAGTGCTGTTCAATGGGGCGGCTGCCCTGGTTCAGTCTTGGAGCGATACGGAGATTGTGGTGACGGTGCCGCATCGGAATCTCTATGGGATCGGGAGGCGGGGTGAGTTTTTCGACAATCTGGCGACTGGTCCGCTGGTCGTTCGGCGTGGCTCCTGGGATGTGCTTCCCGATGGCACCTGCTGCTCGCCGAAGCAGTGGGTGACGCGTGAGGCCGGATCGTTCACGATTGAAGCGAAGGGACTCCCCGACACAGGCTATTGGAATAACAATCGGCCCGACGCGAACACCAATCAGTAGCGGAAGGTCGAACCAGAGGCATGGCGATGTCGGGCGCGGCGAGCCGCACGTCGTCACCACTCAATAGAGAACGAAGATTACTGAACGGGAGGACGATGACTCCAACAGGGAAAGTGCTCCCGGCAGCGAACGAGGAGTCGATCAGGCTTGCCGCCGAGGTGATCCGGAACGGCGGCCTCGTCGCCTTCCCGACCGAAACGGTGTATGGGCTCGGCTGCGATGCGCTGAATCCCGATGCCGTGGCGCGCGTTTTCGAGGCCAAGCGCCGACCGTCGTTTGACCCCCTCATCGTGCACATCGCGACCGAAGCGTCTCTCGATGGGTTGGTTCAGGCCATCAGCCCAGCCGAACGCCGATTGATCAAACGATTCTGGCCCGGTCCGCTGACGCTCGTCCTCCCGAAGCGAGCGCAGGTTCCCGATCTCGTGACGGCAGGGCTTCCCACCGTCGCGATTCGGATGCCGTCCCATCCGGTGGCACAAGCGCTGATCCGGGAAGCGGGCGTCCCGATCGCCGCGCCAAGCGCCAATCCGTTCGGCTACGTAAGTCCGACGTCTGCGCAACATGTGGTGGAGGGACTCGGCGATCGCGTCGACCTGATTCTCGACGGAGGCCCGTGCCCGATTGGCGTGGAATCCACCATCGTATCGATGGGCGACACCTGGCCGGAGGTCCTGCGGCCTGGCAACATTACGCTCGCAGAAATCCAGGAAGTCATCGGCCAGGTTGTGCGAGGGACTGCCAGCCGGCCCGTGGCTGCGCCGGGCCAACTCCCCCGCCATTATGCAACCAGGACACCGCTAACCATTCTGGCTGCTCAAGGGGCCAGACCAGTTGTTCATGGCCACGAGCGCGCCGGACTGTTGGCTGTCTCGGCACCGCTCCACAGGGACGAGGGGTTCTGCGCGATCGAAGTGCTCTCGACATCAGGCGATCTGCGGGAGGCTGCACGGAATTTGTTTGCGGCGCTGCGGAGGCTGGATGCGCTGGGCCTCGATCGCCTGTACGCCGAGCCCTGCGACGAACGAGGCCTGGGTCTGGCAATCATGGACCGGCTTCAGCGCTGTGCAGTGTCAACCGACTAGCGACTGTCGCGCCTGTAGTCATGGATATAGAGGTGACGGATATTTTGACGGATTTCGTTCCTGCCACACCACGAGCGCTGATGGAATGAAGAGGGAGATCAAACTGGCAACCGGCACACGTTCCAAAAAGCCGCGCGCGGCGAGCGACAGCGCATCTCTCGGTGGGCTGCGGTCCGCTCGGCAAGGGTTTCCGTCCGTGGTCTTTTGTGACGGCAAAACTCCACAAGAAATTGTGAGGCTCGCGCGCAAGCTGCTGGCTCAGCATCGGCATCTGCTGGTGCCCCGGGTTTCGCCAGAGATTGCACGTGCCCTGCTGCGATTGGATCGCCGCGCCGTGTATCACAAGGCGGCCAAAGCCGTCACGGTTCAGGATCCAACACAACGGCTCAAGGGAGACCTGTTGATCGTGACGGCGGGAACCGCCGACACCCCGATTGCGGAGGAAACGCGAGTGACGGCTGAAGTGATGGGGAGCCGGGTGGAAGTGATCTCTGACGTGGGTGTGGCCGGTCTACACCGAGTGCTGGCCCGTCATAGCAGACTCTTGCAAGCCCGTGTCATCGTGGTGGTAGCCGGTATGGATGGGGCGCTTCCGAGCATCGTCGGCGGACTGGTCAACTGCCCCGTCATCGCAGTCCCGACAAGCATCGGCTACGGGGCCAGCTTTGGCGGCGTCGCCACTCTCCTCACCATGCTGAACTCATGCGCCTCCGGCGTGGGGGTGGTCAACATCAACAACGGATTCAGCGCCGGCTGCCTGGCGCACCGCATCAATATGGTAACCGGTGAATAGAGAATGGCTGTTGCCGTCTCTACCGACAGACGCGGCACGTCTTCACGCTGGTCCGTTGAATCCTCATGCTGACTGGCAGCCGTAACAGAGCCGACAACGCGACCTTCCTCTATTCCTGCCTCAAAAATTCTTTCAGGTCGGACCACCTAGCACTGAACCTCCACGAGCATTGAGCAGTGACGCACAGCTCACCGTGCAGCATCGTGTGCCGATGCACGGGAAATTTCTTACCCCCAGAACAACATGTACGCGCCGCGAACTCCCGATCGTGTGAGCCGCGAATTTGCTGGTGAATTTCGATGGTCCGTTCGGAGCGCAGGCCCCACGCGCTCTGGAATCTGTTTTGCAAACATGACCAGTCATGGGAACGGATGGTCCGATCCCCCTTGCTGCTTAAGGGAGGTTGTTGAATGGGTACACAGCATATCGTAACGATGTTGCCGGGAGAGGGCACTGGCCCGGAAATTTGTGAAGCGGTGCGGCTGGTGATCGATGCCAGCGGCGTCAATATCAAATGGGAGTACGAAGAGATCGGACTGGACTGCCTGGATAAGCACGGCACGTTGCTGCCGGACAAGACGGTCCAAGCCATCGCCAGAAACAAGATCGCGTTGAAAGGGCCCACGACCACGCCGATCGGGACCGGTCACAAGAGCGCGAACGTGACACTGCGGAAGGTGTTCGACCTGTACGCCAACGTGCGGCCCGCGAAGCTGATCCCAGTGCTCAAGAGGCCCTGGGACAAGATCGATATCCTGAACTTTCGGGAAAACACCGAAGACTGTTACGCCGCCATTGAACACATGGTGTCCGACGAAGTGGCGCAATGTTTAAAAGTCATCACCTGGCCTGGCTCCTATCGTATCGCTGAGTTTGCCTTTAAGTGGGCCAAAGCCAATGGGCGCAAGAAGATCTACTGCGTCCACAAGGCCAACATCATGAAGATGACCGACGGGCTCTTTCTCGATGCCTTCAGGGAGGTCGCCAAGAAATATCCGGATATCGAGTCCGGCGACATCATTGTCGACAATTGCTGCATGCAGCTCGTGAGAAACCCGGCACAGTTCGACTGCTTGGTGCTCCCGAACCTGTATGGCGACATCCTGACGGATCTCTGTGCCGGACTGGTCGGCGGGCTCGGGTTTGCACCGGGCGCCAACGTAGGCGATAACTGCGCGATTTTCGAAGCGGTCCACGGCTCTGCGCCGAAGTATGCCGGACTGAAGAAGGTCAATCCCTCGGCCGTGCTGGTCTCCGGAATCATGATGCTCCGTTGGTTAAAAGAAGAAGCGGCAGCCGATCGGATCCAAAAGGCGATGTTTGCCGTTCTCGATGAGCGGAAGCACGTGACATACGACGTCGGCGGGACGGCGACAACGGACGAGTATGCACAAGCCATCGTGGATAAAATGCAGGCGAAGGCCTGAGCTCAAGACTACTGGCTGAATGAACAAGGAGAACACCCATGCCAACATGTACTGAAATTGCGAAAGCGACGAAGAAGAAACGCGAGATCAAATTGGTCGGGATCGATATGTACCTCATCTACGATAAGGGGATCCCGAAATTCGAAGACATCGGGCCGTTCAAGTGTGAATTCATTTCGAACCGAGGCACGAAAGTCTGGCCCGGCTTTGTGAGCCCGGATCTGCTGCAGGTCAATTGGTACCGCTGCAGGTTTATGGCGACCAAGGACGTACAAGATGCGGACGTCAACACCTTTCTGGACGCCTTGACCAAGCAGGGCTGGTGGTGGTCTGCCTCCCAGAAATTGTGGAACTACGACGGGGAAGCCGGATTCAGCAAGGCGTACTAGGCGCCACATGCGCCTGACGTCTCCAACGGCGACGTCAGGCTGCCGTGCAGCGTTAGAACATGAACGGGTTGGAGCGCTGCGTGCCTCGTGAGTTACGGGGCACGCAGCGACTCTCCCTCGAACATGCTGAACATCAAACGTGCCGCTGATCCCCCAATATGGAGGAGCCTATCGATGGACCCACAGGGTGACGAAGTGCCGGCGCCAAGGCTCCTCGAACGCTCTGAATCAGCCATGGGAATGGACTCCCGCGGCTCCCTGCGCTCGGAGCGCGATGAGACGAGCGATCCCTCCTCTCAGTCGATTGAAGAATTCATCCGCGACCGTTTCAGCACGAAGCTTGAAGACCCGCACACAGGTCGCATGATTCGATGAGCAATCTCTGAGGTACCAATGACACACACGACTCGCAACAAGGCCGATGTCGAATATGCGATTATGTTGGCCGTGCTGAACTTCCAAAAAGAGTTCATGCAATCGCACTATTCGCACATCCAGGTTCGGTTTCTTGAGAATTTGATCGAGGTGGACCTGACCAGAACCTCGCCGATTCCGGCAGAAGAGCGGCTCGCTCAATCCCAGGAAGGACGTACCCAGCTCAAACAGATGCACCGGGCGTTGTTCAGCGCAGGACGGGATATGTTGAAGCAACAGCTTGAAGAGATACTCGGCAAAAAGATCTGTGAGATAGTCGCCGATCTTGAACCACTTTCAGGGAAAAGCATGATCGTCATCAGGCTGGATGAAACAGCTGATAGCTCAGCTTGATTGTTCATAACCTTGATCTGCCTATTTCAACCCTCCTCTGCCGGCCGCCATCTCACTGTTACACCAATCATTGATGCCAGGTAGCGCCAAGTGCCCCGCCCGGTAAATCTAAACCAACGAGACCTGAGAAATTTCCCCGCTGACCATTTGGCAGCCCTGATAACCTGACGTTGCGCACCCCTTCAGGTGCGAAAAATGGTTACACACTGGCCCCACACCTACCCTAAGAACCCGTCACCGGTAGCCGATGAAGCCCAGTAGTTCGTGGCGGTCTGATCCAGCCCCGTATGAGGTGGCAGAAAATACCGAACACCACGGCTTAGAATAATGCAAAAATTTCTTGGAACCGAGAACTAGCCCGAGGGGTCAACAGTGAGGTATGGGGTGAGTGACGGGTTTCGAAGTGGGGATTTTCTGCCCCGCTTCAGCCAAATGACTCTTGCAGAATCAGGCACTTAGCATACCGCCACTAACTCCCCTGTTTGTAACTGTGCTGCCGTTGTGTTTTCGCGTCTTGTCACTCTATCGAGCACCTCTGCTCCCGCTCTTAGGCTTTCCGAGTGATGATGCGCGTAGCGCATGACCATGGAAAGCGTCTTCCATCGGCCGAGCTTCTGCACAGTGTACAGATCCACCCCGGCTTGGACTAAGCGAGTCGCAAAGGTGTGCCGAAGGTCATGAAAGCGCAGGTGTCCAATGTTCGCCTTCTCGATTGCCGAGTGCAACCCTCGCAGCACGTTATTGATGAGGATGGCATTCCCTGTGGCGGTGAAGAAGACATACTTGGACGTGAGATGCCGAACCTTTGCCCTCTCCTTCAACACGTCAAGCGCTCGAACATTTAACGGCAGCGTATCGATGCTCTTATTTTTCTGCTCTAGGATCGTGATGGTCCTTCGTGAAAAATCGACCTCAGGCCACTGGAGATGCAGCACTTCCCGATGACGTAGGCCGGTGCTGACAGCAAAAACAATCAGCTGCTGCAACCACGGAGGAGAAGCGGCGAGTAACCCTTCTTCTTCCTCCAGTGTCAGCCACCGTGCCATGTGATTCCGCACCTTTTCTCTGGAGACTCGCTTCACGGGATTGTCCCTGACCAGCTCCCATTCTTTTACACAGAGGGTAAAAGCATGGCTCATCAGGGTCAGCTCGTTATTGATGGTTTTCGGTGAGACTCCGTCTAGACGCCGCTTAGACTTGTAGTCCGCTATCAGCCTTGGTCTGATTGCTGACAACATCATGTCTCCAAAAAACTCTGACAGACGGTCCCTCATCCCACGGTCGCGACGCTGAGAACTCAGCGCCTTATTTCTATCCGTGTGTTCTGTCAAATACCGCTCCATCATGTCACGAAACGTCGTGTCCTCACCCGGTAAGCGATCAAACCATTTGCCTTCAGCGATCTTCCCTAAGACACTGTGATAAATCCGTTCCGCTAACTTCCGGTCCACAGTTTCCGTTGATTTCCGTGTCAACGTCCCGTTGTAGGTGAATCTCATCCACCAGACCGGGCCTCGTTTATACAGACCCATTGGGGGTTACTCCTTTCTTTTCCCTGGGTCTGGTCTCCCGAGGCGGAGTATAAACATCTCGTTTCGCAGCCGCAATGAGACGCTCCACCTCGCTTTGGGGTTGAGGAGGTGAGGAAGGAGAGCCAGCTGTACCATGAGCAGGAGTAAAGGAATCTAGCCAATGATGAATCTCTTCCTGGTCAAACCGAATTAATCCGTGAATCTTGCGACAGGGGATTTTGCCTTGCGCTGCCCAGAGATAGAGCGTGGATGGCTTGATATTCAGCTGAGCCGAGAGGTCCTTGATCGTTAGCAGCATGGCATCACAGCAGGGGGAGTCTTACGACACCCCCTTCCCCCCCTGAAACGGTGCGCCCGCGTCACCGCCGGCGTCCTGATTAGAACTCGATGGTATCTCTTTCTTCAGCAGCCCCCGATGCTTATTGTTCCATCGGCGCTTCCCCGCAAGGATTTGCCGCTCCAACCAGGCGTGCCCCCCGGGATCTGCCGCATAGATAACGGCCAACATGGGAGCCACGGACTGACTGACCCAGCGCTTCACCTTGGGGAGGGTCTGGGCCTCCTTCTCCACGACGAGACGGCCCTTCTTGAACCCGTCGGTGAGCAGCAGCCACCAGTCAAGGAGTGGGGCCCGATACCGAAACTCGTCCTCCTCGTCTCGGGTGGTGTCTCGGAAATCGACATATCCTCGTAGCACCCCGACGATGAATTCGAGCCAGTCGGTGTCCTCCAGGTAGGACAGGACCTGTCCACAGACCTGGGCGCGGTCCTTTTTCAACTCCAACTCCCACCGGATGCCGTAGTCCTGCCAATCCTCTCGCTGTTTGGCCTGACTCTCCAGACGCTTGTCATAGATGCGCAGCATCGTTTGACTCTGAGGACTGCCGAGATAGAGGGTCTCTCCGCTGGGCGTGTCTTTATGGATGGACCTGGATGAAATGCGCTGCATCCGGTCAGCTCGGGTGACACACTGACCGGCTTCAATGGCCTGTCTGATCGTCGAGAGTGGGACATAGCTGTTCCGATCATCGAGCGCACAATCGAGGCGTGTCAGGTGACCCTCTTGCTTCAGAATCCATTGGAGGACCGTCCGGACCTTCTCCGTGGGCCAAGGGGCCACAATGCCAGCGGAGAGATCGACATGGACTTCGAAGGGCGCACGGGGCGCGCCAGTACCCAGTTTGCCCACCCCCCGGCTAGCACTCGTGGTGATCCAGGACGCGGGATAGCCGCGAAAACCGGTTTGGCCCTTGGTCCAGTCCCCTCCGAGCATCTGCATCGTGTCCTGGAGGGAGCCTGCCGGCAAGGTGAAGGCGAGCCAATCTATGGTGAGGGTGAAGGGGGAACTCATCGAATCCGTAGACCTCCTGTAATGATCCCTGTGGGTAGTGCCCCCGTGTTACCAGACGGGGGCGTGTCGTCCTGCGCGCGGCCGGCGGTGCCGTCCGGCGCGCGGGACGAGCATGGCCCATACTTGGCCTCCGCGTTCCGCTGCATACACGTGATTGCTTTGTGGAGATCAAACCGTAACGCGGTCCTGACCCGTGTCGCCGGAATCTCACCTTTGCGAACTGCCCGCCGGATGGTATCCGTGCTCACGCCCATGAAGGCCGCGAGTTCCTTGATCGAAAAATTCGTTGTTTTCATGCGCGCTCCTTGGTTGTTGAACGTGACCCCACGATAACGCCGGAGACTCCGTCTGGGAATTAGGCAGATATAGGCAGTTGTGTGCTCTCGGCGCATTTCATCGCGCTCAGATGATCAAGGCTGCATCCGCTCAGCGTGATAAGGAGCGTAGACCAAAGAGGGGGAGAATGGAATTAGGCAGCTGAGGACTGGTTAGGCCAGGAGGGGACAGTGAGGGACAGAATTCAACGGTCACCATCGGGAGCACAGATTGACGTTTTTATTGGAAAGAGCACGAGATCGCTCGTGTAGGGATATGTAGCCGCCCATAGTCCTGAATCAGGTTGCTACTACACCACACCCAACTCGATGCGAATGGCCGGACACGGCCAGGTTGCGACAGTCGCTAAGGCAAGCTCCGCGCCGGAAAGCTGCCGTTCATGCGATTGTGTTTGTTTCGTGCTCAACTCTACCTCATTCCAGTCAACTCCAGCCAAAGCTCAGATTTCCCGCTACGCTTGGCTGAAGTAGGTCTGAGTCGGCTGGGGGAGGGTCGTAGAACACCCGCTTATCGGCGACCACAAAACCTGCCGAAATGTCTTCCTGTAAGTTCTCGAAAGTGGGCTATCTCCGGTTTCATTCATACACCTAACTCGCTGTCTTTGAAACCGGCAGCAGCCCAGTCACAACGGCCACGATGGCGTGCGGGTTGTCGTCGTTGTCGATAAGGCATCGTCGACAGACTGTCGAATCAGGAGAAACCTGTTCCGGATGCTCCGCAGTCTTTACACCGTTTTTACATCCTGCGGTCTATTGTGAATGCGGACCAGTAGAGAAAGACATACTGGAAACATTTCCTTTAGCGTCAATTAGGAGCCTGCATATGGATCTCATGTACCTGACCATCGCCGCCACGTTTTTTCTGCTAACCGGCTGGCTCATCTCGGCGCTGGAGCGACTATAAAGGGGGACGGCTATGAATGCGATGTATGTGCTCGGTGGAATACTGTCGTTGGGATTGTTGATCTATCTCATGGTCGCGTTGCTGAAACCGGAGTGGTTCTAATGACGATCAACGGCCTGGTTCAAATCGGACTGTACTTTATCGTGCTGCTCGCGCTGGTCAAGCCAGTGGGTTGGTATATGGCCCGAGTGTACGAAGGCCAACCCTGTGGGCTCGACCGGCTGGTGGGCCCTCTTGAGAGGCTGGTGTATCGCCTGTGCGGAGTGCGGTGCACCGAGGAGATGAGTTGGAAGACCTATGCCGTCGCGATGCTTCTGTTCAACGGCGCCGGGCTCTTGGTCCTCTATGCGTTACAGCGCTGGCAGGGATTCTTCCCATTCAATCCGCAGGGATTTGGCGCCGTGGCTCCTGATCTCGCGTTCAACACCGCCGCGAGTTTCGTGACCAACACGAACTGGCAGGCCTATGGAGGCGAAGCGACGTTGAGTTATCTCACTCAGATGCTCGGGCTCACGGTCCAGAATTTCGTGTCTGCGGCGACAGGGATGGCGATTCTGGTCGCGCTGATTCGCGGCTTGGCGCGTCGGACCTCGGAGACCATTGGGAATTTCTGGGTCGATTTGACCCGCAGCACCCTCTATATCCTGCTACCTCTTTCCGCCATCATCGCCCTGATCCTGGTGTCACAGGGAACGGTCCAGACTTTTGGAGCCTATCACACGGCTGCGCTGGCTCAGCCCGTGACGTATGACAAGCCGCTCACCGATTCAACAGGGCAGGCCATCCTGGACGAGAAGGGCCAACCGAAGACTGAATCAACAATAGCGGCCGAGCAGATCTTGGCCGTTGGGCCCGCTGCATCGCAGGTCGCGATTAAGCATCTGGGGACCAACGGCGGCGGGTTCTTTAATGCCAATGCGGCCCATCCGTACGAAAGCCCCACACCCCTGACGGACTTCCTCCTCCTGCTCGCTGAGACCTTAATCGCCGCATCCTTGACATATACGTTCGGCAAGATGGTTGGCGACACGCGTCAGGGTTGGGCGCTCCTTGCCGCGATGCTCAGCGTGCTCGCTCTCTTCATTCTCGGGGCCTATTGGGCGGAGTTGGCGGGAAATCCTCGCATCGCCACGTTGGGCATCGATCAAGCCGCCAGCAACGCGCAGCCTGGCGGCAATATGGAGGGCAAGGAAGTCCGCTTCGGCGTCGCCCGCTCGGCGCTCTTTGCCACCGCGACGACTGCCACCTCGACCGGAGCCGTGAACTCGATGCACGATTCCTTTACCCCGCTCGGTGGTTTGGTCCCGCTCTTAATGATGCAATTCGGCGAGGTGATTTTGGGCGGAGTCGGCTCCGGGCTCTACGGCATGGTGGTCTTTGCGATCATCGCCGTCTTCGTGGCCGGCTTGATGGTGGGACGCACGCCGGAATATCTGGGCAAGAAGATCGAACCCTATGAGATGAAGATGGCCTCCCTGTTGATTCTGATCATGCCGATGGTGGTCCTCGGTTTCACGGCCGTGGCGTCGGTGACAGGCGCTGGCACCAGCTCGATTTTGAACCCGGGCCCCCATGGGTTCAGTGAGATGCTCTATGCCTATAGTTCGATGGGGAATAATAACGGCAGCGCGTTCGGTGGACTGAATGTCAACACACCCTTCTACAACCTCACCGGCGGGATCGCGATGCTGATCTCCCGCTTCTGGTTGGCGATTCCCACGTTGGCCTTGGCCGGCGCGCTGGCCAGGAAGAAACTTGTGCCGGCTGGCCCAGGAACCCTGCCGACCCATACGCCGCTGTTTGTCGTGCTGCTGATCGGTGTCGTCGTGTTGGTGGGAGCCCTGACCTTCGTGCCTGCACTGGCCCTGGGTCCAATCGTAGAACATATCCTGATGGTGAGCCGATAACAGCGCTGGAGTGGAGGATGTTGAGATGACAACGCAAGATAAGAAAAGGTCATTGTTCGATCCTAGGATTATGCGACGAGCGCTGCTGGAATCCTTCCGGAAGCTGCATCCGCGCCACCAAATTCGCAATCCGGTCATGTTCGTGGTCGCGGTCGGGAGTGTGCTGACGACCGTCCTGTTCTTCCAGGCACTGTTCGGGACAGGCGAAGCGCCGGTCTGGTTCATCCTCGCCGTCTCGCTCTGGCTTTGGTTCACCGTGCTGTTCGCGAACTTTGCCGAAGCGATGGCGGAAGGGCGCGGAAAGGCGCAGGCGGAATCGCTGCGCAGTTCGCGGCGTGAAATGAACGCGAAAAAACTAGGCGAGCCTGAGTCCGGCGACCAGTATCTCAGCGTTCCCTCCTCCGTGGTCCCCGCGAGTACCTTGAAGCGGGGAGACGTCGTGTTGGTGGAGGCAGGGGATTTTATCCCCTGCGACGGAGAGGTCATGCAAGGCATCGCCTCGGTGAACGAAAGTGCCATCACCGGTGAAAGCGCCCCTGTCATTCGTGAGAGCGGCGATCGGAGCGCTGTGACGGGCGGCACACGCGTCCTGTCGGACTGGCTGGTCATACGGGTCACGGCCAACCCAGGAGAGACATTTCTGGACCGGATGATTGCGATGGTCGAGGGGGCCAAGCGCCAAAAGACGCCGAATGAGATCGCGCTGAACATTCTGTTGGCAGCGCTGACAGTCATCTTCCTTTTGGCGACGGCCACATTGCTTCCCTTTTCGCTCTACAGCGTGCAGGCGGCAGGACAGGGGGCTCCTGTCACGGTGACGGTCCTGGTTGCGTTGCTGGTCTGTCTGATCCCGACGACGATCGGAGGATTGCTCTCTGCCATCGGCATTGCGGGGATGGATCGCATGGTGCAGGCGAATGTCATCGCCATGTCGGGAAAGGCGGTCGAAGCGGCGGGCGATGTGGATGTATTGCTCCTCGATAAAACCGGCACCATTACATTGGGGAATCGGCAAGCGACCGAGTTCCTTCCGGCCGACGGAGTGAGCGATCAGGCGCTGGCCGATGCGGCCCAGCTCTCGTCGCTGGCGGATGAGACACCGGAAGGACGCAGTATCGTCGTCCTGGCCAAGGAACAGTATGGATTGCGTGCGCGCGACATTCACGAGTTAGGCGCGACATTCATTCCCTTTACGGCTCAAACGAGGATGAGCGGCGTCAATTTGAACGGGCGGGAAATACGCAAGGGGTCTGATGGCGCAATCGAAGCCTATGTGACGGAACGGGGTGGGCATTTTTCTCAAGCGGTCCGTTTACACGTGGAGACCATTGCGAAGCAGGGGGGTACCCCGCTGGTCGTGGCGGAGGGGCCGAAAGTGCTGGGCGTGATCTACCTGAAAGATATCATCAAGGGCGGGATCAAAGAGCGGTTTGCCGAATTGCGACGGATGGGGATTAAGACCGTGATGATCACCGGCGACAATCCGCAGACTGCGGCGGCCGTGGCTGCGGAGGCTGGTGTGGACGATTTCCTGGCGCAGGCCACGCCGGAAGCCAAACTCAAGCTGATTCGCGAGATGCAGGCCGGCGGACGGCTCGTCGCGATGACGGGAGATGGGACGAACGACGCGCCGGCCCTCGCTCAGGCAGACGTCGCCGTGGCCATGAATACCGGCACGCAAGCCGCCAAGGAAGCCGGAAACCTCGTTGACCTGGATTCAAATCCGACCAAGCTCATCGAAATCGTGGAAATCGGCAAGCAGCTCTTGATGACCCGAGGGGCGTTGACCACGTTTAGCATTGCCAATGATGTGGCGAAGTATTTCGCGATCATTCCCGCAGCCTTCGCCTCGACCTATCCTGCGCTCAGCGTGCTCAATATTATGGGACTGGCGACGCCGGCTAGTGCCGTATTGTCGGCCGTGATATTTAACGCGCTGATTATCATCGTCCTCATTCCTCTCGCCCTCCGTGGTATCCGGTATCAACCGATCGGCGCCGCGTTGCTGCTTCGCCGGCATCTCCTGGTCTACGGGTTAGGCGGGATCATTGTCCCCTTCGTGGGCATCAAGCTCATCGATATGTTGCTTATCGCTCTGCATTTAGTCTGAGGAGGTATCTATGCGGACCCAACTTCGCCCAGCTTTGCTGATTCTCATGGCCCTGACCCTCATCACCGGGTTCCTCTACCCGCTCGTGATCACAGGGGTCGCGCAGGTGCTGTTCCCGAGGCAGGCCAATGGCAGTCTGATCCTGATCGCCGGCAAGCCGGTCGGATCTTCGCTGATCGGCCAGCCATTCGACGCGCCGAAGTATTTTTGGGGTCGTCCTTCTGCCACGGCACCGTTTCCCTATAATGCCGACGCTTCGTCCGGCTCTAATCTGGGCCCGACCAATGACGCGCTGATGAAAGCCGTGCAGACTCGGATCGATGCGCTCAAGGCCGTCGATCCGGACAATTCTCTTCCCCTCCCGGTGGATTTGGTCACCGCTTCGGGGAGCGGTCTCGATCCGCATATCAGTCCCGCCTCAGCGGCATACCAGGTGGCACGCGTCGCGCGCGTCCGAGGGATGGAAGAAGGCGTCGTCCTCCGACTGGTCTCTCAGCATACGGAAGGCCGTCAGTTGGGGATTCTCGGAGAACCCAGGGTAAACGTGTTGGCACTGAATCTGGCACTGGATACTCACGTGAAATAGAACCACTCGTACGATCATTCCTGGCACTAAGGACCAACTGTGCTCGGACTGTCGTACAACAGCAAGAGCTCTCGTTGACCGATTTCAGCATCTCTTCTACACTGATACGAATGTTCCAATCCGCATGAACTCCATGTCACCGCTCACATACATCCGATGGAAGACCGACGACCAGACCCAGATGCCTTGCTGAAGCGCGTGCAGGCTGAAGAGGCTGAGCAGGGGCGTGGCAAACTGAAAGTATTCTTCGGCGCCACAGCGGGCGTTGGCAAAACGTACGCGATGCTACAGGCCGCGCATGAGCAACGGCGTGAAGGTGTCGATGTCGTCATCGGGTGGGTCGAAACGCATGGTCGTGCGGAAACCGAATCCTTGCTGGAAGGGCTGACGATCCTGTCGCCACGCCTGGTCGAGCATCGCGGAACGGCCTTGCGGGAATTCGATCTTGACGCAGCGCTCGCCCGTCGTTCTCAGCTCATCCTCATGGACGAACTGGCCCACACCAATGCCCCTGGCTCCCGGCATCCGAAACGATGGCAGGACGTGAAGGAACTCTTGAATGCGGGCATCAACGTCTATACGACCGTCAACGTGCAGCACCTGGAATGTCTGAACGATGTGGTGGCTCAGATTACAGGAGTGCGGGTGAGTGAGACGGTGCCGGACTCGGTGCTTGAACAAGCCGATGATGTCGAACTGATCGATCTTCCCCCAGACGACCTCCTTCAACGCCTGAAAGACGGCAAGGTCTATATGCCGGAGCAGGCGCAGCATGCGATCCAGAATTTCTTCCGCAAGGGGAATCTGATCGCGTTGCGCGAATTGGCTCTCCGGCGAACAGCCGAGCGGGTCGACCAGCAGATGGAGGTGTACCGCCGCGACCATGCGGTGGTCCAGACGTGGCCTGCCGCCGAAACGATCATGGTCTGTGTGAATATGAAGCCCAGAGGACCCCGCTTGGTGAGGGCTGCCAGAACCATGGCGACGGGTCTCCATGCAAAATGGATCGCCGTGTATGTGCAAACACCCAGACATCTGCGCATGCCTCAAGGCGACCGCGACCGGGTAAACCAGACACTTCGGCTTGCCGAGCTGCTGGGTGCCGAGACAGCGGTGCTGAGCGGAGCCAATGTCACACAAGAACTGTTGTCCTATGCCCGCACGAGAAACGTGGCGAAGATTCTCGTCGGAAAGCCGGTCCGTGCCAGATGGAAGGAATGGGTGTTCGGTTCAGTCGTGGCTGAACTCGTGCAACAGAGCGGGGAGACGGACATTTATGTGATCACGGGCGAGGCCGGCGAAAGCCGCCCGCTGACGACGCAGGCGGTGAAGCGGAGCAGCGAGTGGTCAACATACGGCCTGAGCATCGGGGGAGTAGGCCTGTCGACAGGCGTGGCGTGGCTCATGTTTCCCTACTTCGGTCTGGCCAATCTCATCATGATGTATTTGCTGGGCGTCGTCCTCGTGGCCAGTCGGTATGGACGAGGACCGTCGGTCCTCGCCTCAGTCCTGAGTGTCGCCGCGTTCGATTTTTTCTTCGTTCCTCCATATTTATCCTTCGCCGTATCGGACATTGAATACCTCCTGACGTTTGCCGTCATGTTGGTTGTTGCGCTGACGATCAGCGGACTGGCGGTCCGTACCAAGCAACAGGCTATGCTGGCTCGTCATCAGGAACGGCGGACTGCGGTTCTCTATGCATTGAGCCGCGATCTCGCCACACATCGGGGGACAGGTCTGTTGACCCAGCTTGCGGCAAAACATCTTCGAGAGGTGTTTGACGGCCAGGTTGCAATGTTTTTGGCGGATGCCGACAAGCGGGTGCAGCTGCAACGGGGTGAACATCTGTACTTTGAATTCGACCCCAAGGAGTCGGGTGTGGCCCAATGGGTATTCGAGCACAACGAGCGGGCCGGACTCGGGACCGATACGCTCGCGGGGGCCAGCGCCCTGTATCTGCCCTTAGTCGGTTCGGCCGGACCAATCGGGGTCGTGGCGGTGCGGCCGACTGAGTCCAGCCGACTCGCGGACCTCGATCAGTTGCTCTTGCTCGAATCGCTCGTCAACCAAGTGGCATTGGCGATCGAACGCACGCGCCTGTCAGAGGAAGCCCAACAGGCTCATGTACATGTGGAAACAGAGCGCATGCGGAATGCCATTCTCAGTTCGGTCTCCCACGACCTGCGGACTCCGCTGGCAACCATTACCGGGTCTGCCAGTAGCTTGATGGACGAACAGGGACAGATCGACCCTGCTGCCCGGCTCGAGCTCGTGCGATCCATCTATCGGGAGGCGGATCGCCTGGATCGCTTACTCAAGAACCTGTTGGATATGATGCGCATCGAGGCAGGGGCTGTACAACTGAACAAAGAGTGGCACCCTGTGGATGAGGTTGTCGGGGCGGCCCTGGCCAGACTAGAGGGACGGTTGCGCGATCATACCGTCAACACGGCGTTTCCTGCCGACCTGCCGCTGGTGTTTGTCGATGGCGTGCTCCTGGAACAGGTGGTGATCAATCTTGTGGAGAATGCCGTGAAATACGCGCCTGCTGGAAGCGTGATCGATTTGTCCGCATCGGCGAGCGATCGTGAAATGGTCGTCGAAGTCGCAGATCGAGGCCCGGGAGTTCCGGTCGGCGAGGAGGCTCGCATTTTCGACAAATTCTATCGCGCCAAGCCTGCGCGAGAAGGGGGCGTCGGCCTTGGACTGACCATTTGCCGTGGGGTCATCGAAGCGCACGGCGGACGTATTTGGGCTGAGAATCGGCACGGAGGGGGGGCGGTGTTCCGCTTTGCGATTCCGCTGTTGGAACGTCAGCCGTCTGTCGAATTGGAACAAGCCGAACCGAAGCCGGCCTAATCGCCTCCGGGAAAGAGTTGCGGCCGGGAGGCCGTCATCAGTATGTCAGGGCAAGAAGTCACCGTGCTCCTCATCGAAGATGAACCGGAGATTCGCCGGTTCCTCCGGACAACCCTGCCTGTGCACGGTTTTCGACTCTACGAGGCCGCGACGGGCAAGGAGGGGCTGGCAGAGGCCCAAGCGAGGAATCCCGATCTCATCCTGCTCGACCTCGGTCTGCCGGATCTGGAGGGAAGCGAAGTCATTCGCCAAGTACGGGAGTGGACGGCCACTCCGATCATCGTACTTTCCGCCCGCGACCAGGAACAGGTCAAAGTGACGGCGCTTGACCTCGGCGCCGACGATTATGTCACCAAGCCGTTCGGAGTCAATGAGCTGCTCGCGAGGATGCGGGCTGCGCTTCGCCATATCACTGGACCGGCAGGAGAACCGGCCGAACCAGTGTTTATCCTCGGCGATCTCAAGGTAGATCTCGGACGGAGGCAGGTGTTTGTCTCGGGGAAGGAAACTCATCTCACGCCGATCGAATACAAGCTGCTCACGACGCTGATCCGGTACGCCGGCAAGGTGATGACTCACCGTCAGCTCCTGAAAGAAGTGTGGGGTCCGCTGCACGTGGAAGAAGGCCATTATCTGCGAGTGTACATGCGCCAGTTGAGAAACAAGTTGGAGAAAAGCCCGGCCCATCCACGCTATCTGGTGACGGAGTTGGGAGTGGGATATCGGCTCCTGACGGAATGACCCACCGCCCAAGGGCGGAGCCATTCGTGGAGTGGCCACTGGTCGAGACGGGCTCGAGACTTATTAGTTAACTCCGTTTCGATCACATATTCGCCAGATTTCAGCCAGCAGAGAAGACCGCTGTGCTAAAGAACATCGAAAAGCACAGAACTATCAGAAGCCATCGTAATAGATAGAGCGCTGTAAGACCTTAACTAATATCTAAGTAGTATATATTTGTTTGCCAACCCATTCGTTTCCCCGATCCGCCCTCAAATTGCCCCTTATGACGTCCACTGTCCCTCAAAGCAGGTAATTTGAGGAAGCTGTTGGCTATGATCAGATTATGCTGTTGCTGCCCTCGGTTCAGGAGCAGGTGCATTGCTGCCGCTCAAAACCCGTGGCTGAAGGACTGCAGAGGATCGAACTGAGAGTTGCCCGCGAAGGGCCGCTTTGGGTCGTCTGCAGCCGTTCAGAAAGGGAGAAAACCTCAATCCAGTGCCCATCTTTGCCCGACTCGGGGAGCCATGCAGAAGTGAAACCCTCAGAGCAAAGCTGTGCTGAAATTGTGCCAGTAGAAGGTTTGAATGGCGGGAAACAATAGAAAACTTAGAAGAGATAGAAACGTGGTTCGCCTGCGGAAAGCGATGACGCAAAAGGCTTTATTGGGAGACCAGACCTTTGATCATCAACTTACGCAATTGAGGGGTATGGGGTGAGTGACGGGTTTCGAACCCGCGACCTCCGGATCCACAATCCGGCGCTCTAACCAACTGAGCTACACCCACCATACGGAGAAGACAGAGGAGATTCTAGCAAAGGGAGCAGGAGACCCGCAACTCACGGTTGGACTGCTCAGCCTCGTGTATCGAAGGCCGTCTGCATTTCGGCAAGAATTGCCGCAGCGGCGGCAGCGGGGTCCGCGGCATCTCTGACCGGACGGCCGATCACCAAATAGTCGGCTCCCACTGAAATCGCCTGGGTCGGCGTAGTCGCTCGAGCATGGTCATCGACATCTTTGCCGGCCGGACGCACACCGGGCGTCACGATGAGAAAACGCGGACCGACTTTGGGACGGAGGATCCCGGGCTCTTCGCCCGAAGCCACGACTCCATCACAGCCCACCTCGGACGCCAACAGAGCCCGCGCGGAGACCAAGTCCTGCACGCTGCGCTGAATACCCATCTCACGAAGATCGTGGCTGTCGAAATTGGTCAACACTGTCACCGCCAATAATTTAAGCGCAGACTCTCCACGGCCCTGGACGGCGGCGGTCAATGCTTTCCGGTTGGCATGAATCGTCAAGAACTCCACGCCCATCGATGCAACCAACGCTGTGGCCCGACGCACCGTTTCCTCGATGTCGAGGAACTTGAGGTCTAAAAACACCCGCTTGCCTCGCTTGATTAAGCTGTGGACCATTTCCGGTCCGGCGGCAGTGTAGAGTTCGAGTCCGACCTTCACAAACACAACCTGATCCTCGACTCGATCGAGCAGCCGGTCGGCTTCGCCGCGTGAGGGAACGTCGAGGGCCAAAATTAAGCGGTCACGGGCAATGATCGTTGACACAGGCTGGTCCTTTTCAAAAATGGCTCATCTTGACGCTTCATGGAGCCGCATGGTACAAGTACGCTTCTTTTCTACTAGAGGAGTCTACTATGCCGGTTGTACATAAATCGACGATTCGCCGAGCCCGCCAATCCGTGAAGCGGCACGACCGTAACCGGGCGACATTGGGCACGCTCAAGACCCTGGTCAAGAAGGTCCAGGCCGCCGTGGCCGAGAAGAAGGTTGAGGATGCCACGTCGTCCCTCCGCATCGCCACGTCAGCCCTTAGCAAGGCTGTGACGAAGGGTGTGATGAAACCCAACACGGCCTCGCGCCGGATTGCTCGCCTTACGCTCCACGTCAACTCCTTGTCCGTTTCACGCTCGTAATCGTTCGCACATTCGAAATGGTTCTGGCTCTCACCGGTTGCGGCACTTCGGCGCCACGACTCGGTGAGGGTCGACGAGTTTGTATCTCTGTCTGCGCCCGATCACACAACCGCAGCAACAGCCCCTCAAGCACTCGGACAGGGCGGCCACCACTTCCACCCTTCAGATTGGCATCTGCATCCAAGAGCAACCCTAGCGCTTCTTGCAAATGGGCGTCGGGAAACTGCTCGAGAAATACTCGCACCTTGGCGGGGTCCATCCGCAACGTCCGAGCGGCTTCCCCCTCACGGCCTCCCTGCCGTAGGACTTCCTTCACCTTCCAGAGTCTCCGGTATTGCCAAGCCAGCGAGCCAAGAATCCTCAGTGGGGCCTCTCCTGCTTCCATATTCCTCGCCAGAATCGCCAAGACCCGCCCACGGTTTCTCGCACCGATCGCCAACGTGAGATCGAATACCGAGGCACCAGGCTCTGTGCCACGCAACGTCGCCACATCGCCAGCGGTGACAGCCAGGCCCGGTGAAACATAGGCCGCCAGCTTTTCCAATTCACGCCGAACCGAGTAGAGCGAGCCGCCGCAGGCCTCCTTCAGCAACTCGACGGCCTCCTCGTTGAGCTGAATCCCCACCCGTTCTGCATCCTGCTTGAGCCAGGGAAGCCAATGCGCCTCTCTGAGTGGGGAGCAATCAATCGTGACCGCAGTCTGCGCTAAGGCCTGTGTGAACTTCAGTCGCCCGTCTAGCTTTGAAGCAACAAAGATCACCGTCGTAGAATCGTTCGGCGCTTTCAAATAGGGCAGGATCGCGTCGCATTCCCTGGCAGGGATCTTATCGGCCGCCTTCACCACCACCAGGCGCCGAGGCGCGAATACAGCCACTTCCGAAGCGCAGGTGACAATCTCAGATCCGCTCACGTCGTCGCCATAAAACAGATCGCAATTGAAGTCGCTTTCGCCCTCGCCCAATAACGCGGCCTTCAACAGCCCCAAGGCGACATCGCGAAGCAAGTCTTCCTCGCCGACGACCACGTACAGCGGTGCCACCGTTCCTTGCGCAAGCTGCGCTCTGAGTTGCGCATGAGAAATCGCTGAAGCCATAGTTGTGATGCGATCTATTTACTGTTGATGTCCGCGCCGGTCGACGCCGGATGCACGATCGGCTTTGCCAGCTGACTCGATTCCAATTGGAGCAAAAAGCGAGACGCCAAGTCCTCGGCGATAAAACGGCCGGCTTGCTCTAGGGCCCGGTTCTGCAGAACGCGGTTAAATTGCAGGTCTGGTGTCACGTAAAATTCCGAGGAGCCCTTCGCGGTTTGTGCCCAGACCACACGTTTCGTCCTGGTTTCCTCCACCTTGACCGTCACCACCACTTCTGCGCGGCTCTCGAGTGTGGTGGTCTGGCTGAAACTGAGCGTCGGAAGGTTGACTGAGAGAATTTGCCCGGACAGCACAAGATCGGCAGCCTCAGTATCTGGAACGATCTGCGCCCCGCTGCCGGACGAAAACTCGTGGCGAAGATAGTTGGTGTAGCGGGCCTCAAGATTTGGTTCGAAACTCTTATTCTCTAAGGTCCGAACCACCAACCGCGGCGGAGACGACGTGGGAGAGGCCGTCGCTGCCGCCCCTCCGATCGTCGGCCCTGCACCCTCGACACGGAACTGGTAACCACAGCCGACGAGAGTCGCAAGTAACACGAGACTCGCGGGAAAAGCGAGACAGGTAAGAGCATCTTTGGTTTTTCGAATGTCGCGCATGTCTCGCTTTCCTCGCCAACCTCGGCGAGGTTCACACCACAAAGTTCATCAGCTTTTTTTCAACATACACAATCTTCTTGGGCTCCTTGCCCTGCAGCCATTCCCCAATCTGCGCACGAGCCAGCCCTTCAACCTGTTCACGGGTCGCGTCGACTCCGACCTCGAGTTTGGTGCGCAGCTTTCCATTCACCTGGATCGGAATGGTCAAACGATCGCTGACGGTCATGGCTGGATCGAAGATCGGCCAGGGCTGCTGAGACACGCTCGGCTTGTGACCCAGCACTTCCCACAATTCCTCCGCCAGATGGGGGGCAAACGGTGCTAAGATCAGGACGAAGGGTTCCAGTAAGGCCCGGGGACGCTGCTCGGCCTTCGTCATCTCGTTGGTAAACACCATCATCTGAGAGATCGCCGTGTTGAACCGCAACGCCTCGATATCTTCAGTGACTTTCTTTATCGTCTGGTGAAGCAATCGCTGGTGCTCGAGCGTCGGAGCGATCTCCACCACAATGCTCGACAGACGGCCCTCTTCATTCGCCATCAGACGCCAGGACCGTTCGAGAAACCGCGTCACCCCTTCCACGCCCCTCGTGCTCCAGGGCTTCACCGCCTCCAACGGGCCCATGAACATTTCATAGAGCCGCACCGCATCGGCCCCGAACTGGTCCATGATCTCGTCGGGATTGACGACGTTGCCACGGGACTTCGACATCTTCTGATTATCTTCTCCCAGCACCATTCCCTGATGCACGAGCTTCTTGAACGGCTCCGGCGTACTGACCACGCCGATGTCGTACAGTACCTTGTGCCAAAAACGCGCATAGAGCAAATGCAACACGGCATGTTCGCTGCCGCCGATGTAGAGATCCACCGGCATCCAATACCGTTCTTTTTCAGGATCGACGAGCTGGCCCTGATTCTTCGGGTCAATGAATCGCAGATAATACCAACAGGAACCGGCCCATTGCGGCATTGTATTGGTTTCACGGCGTGCCGGCGCTCCACTGATCGGATCGGTCGTCGTGAGCCAGTCGGTGAGATTCGCGAGAGGACTTTCGCCGCCCCCGGACGGCTTGAAGTTGTTCGTCTCCGGCAACAACAGTGGCAGTTGCTCTTCCGGAAGTGGAAGGGCCTGGCCATCCACCCACAGAATCGGAAAAGGCTCGCCCCAATACCGCTGACGGGCAAACAGCCAGTCCCGCAACTTGTAGTTCACGGCCCTGCGGCCCTTGCCGCGAGACTCTATCCAGGCCGTGATTTTCGGAATCGCATCACCCGGCGTCAACCCATCGATCGTAAAACTTCCGTCCGGCGTTGTGGAATTGACAACGGTCCCCTTGTCGGTTGTGACGAACGCCTCTTGTTCAACCTGACCGCCTGCAATCACTTCGCGGATCGGCAATGCATAGGTCTTCGCAAAAGCCCAGTCGCGCTCGTCATGCGCCGGCACAGCCATGATGGCCCCGGTCCCATAGCCCATCAACACATAGTCGGCAATCCAAATGGGCAATGGCTCGTTATTCACCGGGTTGAGCGCGTAGCCGCCGGTGAAGACCCCGGTCTTTTCTTTTTCGAGTTCCTGCCGCTGGAGGTCGCTTTTTCTGGCCGCAGCCTCGCGATAGGCCGTAACCGCGGCGCGGCAATCGGCAGTCGTGACGACTTCCACTAACGGATGTTCGGGGGACAGCACCATATAGGTCGCCCCGAACAGGGTATCCGGCCTCGTCGTAAAGATCCGAACTGTGCCGGGACAGCCGGCCAAATCGAATTCGACTTCCGCGCCAACCGATCGGCCGATCCAATTCTTTTGCATCTCCAGGGTACTGGCCGGCCACTCGACCAGCTTCAAATCTTCGAGGAGTCGATCGGCATAGGCGGTAATCTTCAACACCCATTGCCGCATCGGTTTGCGGATCACATCGAACCCGCCGACCTCGCTCTTCCCATCGATAATTTCTTCATTGGCGAGTACCGTCCCCAGTGCAGGGCACCAGTTCACCGGCACTTCCGCCACGTAGGCCAGCCCTCGCTCGAACAGCTTGAGGAAGATCCACTGGGTCCAGCGATAATACTCAGGATCGATCGTGCTGAGCTCGCGTTCCCAGTCGTAAGAAAGACCGACCCGTTTCATCTGGCGCTTAAACGTGGCGATGTTCTGGGCTGTCGTAACGACCGGGTGAATACCGGTCTTCACCGCGTACTGTTCCGCAGGAAGCCCGAATGCATCCCACCCCATCGGATGCAGCACATTGAAGCCACGCATCCGCTTGTAGCGGGACACAATATCCGTCGCAGTGTAACCTTCGAGGTGGCCGACATGGAGGCCCGATCCGGAAGGGTAGGGGAACATGTCGAGGCAGTAAAATTTCGGCTTGGTACGGTCGTCAGGCACGCGGAAAGTCCGGTGCTCCTCCCAATAGGCCTGCCACTTCACTTCAAGAGACTGATGATCGTAGGTCTTGCTCATACCGTGATATTCCGCAACTGCACAGAAAAAGAGGAAGGACTCTAACATAGACATGCGGGAGCAACAAGAATCGGCGGAGGGAGAAGCTTGCGCACCAGAAGCCGGTCTTCGTACGAAGACCGGCTTCTGAATTCAGCGAGGGGAGTCGCTAGAAGTGATAGCCGACGCCGAATACGAAATGATGCAGGTTGGCTACCGCATTAATCCCCGCATAGGGACCATCGGCCTGGCCTGCCAGATTAAAACGAACATAATTATACTTCCACTCTCCGAACATCGAGACATGATCTGTCAGGCGGTATCGGAGGCCGACTTGCGTATTCAGCCCCACGCGGGTACTGGATTGAGAGTAGGCCGTCGTGCCGGAGGTCAGGGGTTCCTGTCTCTGATGCAAGAAGAAGACTCCTGGCCCGACCCCGAGATAGGGCTCGAACGCCCCGGCCCGATACCGAGCCACCAGGTTCGGCGCGACCACAATGAGCCGATTCGTCGCACCGGTCTCATTGATTAAGACCGTCCCAACACCCGGTGCCTGGAGCGTGACCCGCTGTTGCGGAGCATGTGGCGTAGTCATGAAACTTTCCAGCTCCACACCCAACCACGGCGTCGAATCGAAATAGTGGCCGAGCTTCATCCCGTACATGAGAGAGTTGTTCAAGCTCAAGTTAGACGCGGTTGTGCCGCCTGGCAGCCCGACATATGACGGGTCCGTCACTCTGCCACGGGTCGTGTCCTGCGCCACGGTATAACCCACTTGCCCTGCGACATAGGATTCCGCATGGGCGGAAAGGAGCCACGCCCCCCAGATTGCACAAGCACCGACCAGTCGAAACATCAGTAGTTGGTGGGCTCGTTTCCTATCTCTGCACCCCATCAAATTTTCCATTTTGAGACATTCCCTCTATACCGGTACGCCATACTCACAGATCCATCGTTTTGTACTACAATAACGGCTGGCGTCTCGGCTGTCCATTCCACGATGGGAGGACGAGACACCCTTCGAAAAAATTATGGGACTCTACGCCAAACATATTTTCCCTCGCCTGATGGATTGGGCCATGAGCGGAGAGGAGTTTCAGCGACTTCGGGGTGGGCTGGTCTCCCAGGCCTCTGGCACGGTGTTGGAAATTGGGCTCGGGACGGGACTCAATCTGCCCTACTATTCCCGACATGTCACGTGGCTCCATGCGGTGGAGCCGGCCATCTTATTGCCAAAACGCCTCGTGCAGCGTGGCAAGAATGCGTTGTGCCCGATCGAAATCACACGTATCAGTGCGGAAATGCTCCCGTACGACGACCGGACCTTCGATTATGCCGTCAGCACCTGGACCCTCTGCACCATTCCCGATCCGGTCCGGGCACTCCAGGAAGTACGCCGGGTACTCAAGCCATCCGGCCAATTCCTCTTTCTTGAACATGGGCGAAGCGAGGACGAACAGACTGCGAAGTGGCAGGACCGACTCAACCCTATCCAGAACATCATCGGGTGCGGGTGCCACTTGAATAGACGGATCGATCAGCTCGTTCAACAGGCAGGATTCTCAACCGCTGAACTTGATCGGTTCGTGATGCAGACCGTTCCCCGACTAGGCGGATCGATGTATCGCGGACGGGCTTTCAGGGGAGACTGAATGCACACTCACGATCAGGAACTCGCAACCTCACCGTTGGTGAGGGATAAGAGGCATTCGATTGAGCTGAACTTCGTCGAGGATACCGCCGGCAATTGCGAACTCGACTTGGAACTATGAATAATCTGCCCGAGGCCGTACTCCTCTGCCGCGATCAGACAGCCCTCATCATCATCGACGTAGAGCGACCGCTTCGGATCGAAGCCCACAAGACGCTGACAAGTCGGCCAATATTCCGATCTCATCTTGAGATAGCCCACCTCAAACGCGTCGACAATCCGATCCACTCGACGATCCAACCCCGTCTTCGCAGTTTTGACATCCACGCCGGCACGATGGGCATTGGTGATAATCGTGATCCGCTTCCCGCGCTGTTTGAGTTCGCCAAGAAACGCTTCTGCCCCAGGCAGATAGCCGATCATGTGGTTTAACTCCCGATGCATCGCCACCACATCGATGCCCACCCGCCCGGTCCAATAGTGGAGGTCGGTCCAAGCCAACTCTCCTTCGACCGATCGGTACATGGCCATGAGCTGGCCTCGCGCCTCCTCGAACGAGAGCCCGTGCAGAACGGCATACCGACGCGGCAGCTCCTCTTCGAAAAAGAAGTTGTCGAAATGCCGATCCAGCAACGTGCCGTCCATGTCGAGCAGCACGTCATCGATCTCGTCCCAATTCCATTGAAATGACGTCATTTCAATGGAGTGTACCTGACGATGGTTGTGTTTGCCAAAATTCTTATGTTACGGTCGGTATAGAAGTTTCTATGCCACGCACGAAAAAATCCAAAAACATCCCCGAAGAGACCGTCGCTGAAGAAACGGCACCGATACGGCAAACCACAGCGGCACACCCGCCTATTGTGGCCATTATCGGTCGCCCCAACGTCGGCAAATCGACGCTCTTTAATCGCATGCTCGGCAAACGAACGGCGATTGTGGACGACGTCCCCGGTGTCACGCGAGATCGCAACTACGCTGACGGCACCTATCGGAACCGGCCGTACCGCCTGGTCGATACGGGGGGCCTGGACCCGACCGCCTCGGAAAGCATGTTGATCCTCATCAAGCGTCAATCGGAACTCGCCATTGCGGAAGCGGATATTTTGATTCTACTGATGGACGGCCGGACCGGGCTCACGACCCCGGATCTCGCAGTCGTCCGGCTCTTGCGCGGCACCACGAAGCCCTTGTTCATCGTGGTAAATAAGATCGACACGCCCAAGGTCGAACCCCTCGTGGCGGATTTCTATCAATTGGGAACGGACACACTCTATCCTATCTCTGCAGAGCATGGCATCGGCGTGTCCGACCTCCTGGACGCGCTCTATCCGCTCCTCCCGGTCCCCGATGAAAACCCTGAGAAAACGACGATGCCCCGCATTGCCGTCGTGGGGCGACCGAATGTCGGAAAGTCCACGCTGGTGAACGCCGTGCTCGGGGAAGACCGGGTGGTCGTCAGCGATGTGCCGGGGACCACCAGAGATTCGATCGACTCCATCGCCCTCCATCAAGGACGGAATTATCTCTTCACCGATACCGCCGGCATTCGTCGTCGAGGAAAAATCGACCGGGGCATCGAAGGCTACAGCGTGGTCCGTTCGCATCTGGCTATCGGACGATCCGACCTCGGAGTCTTGCTCCTCGACGCCACGGAAGGCGTCACGGAACAGGACACCAAGATTGCCGGGATCATCATCAAGCAAGGACGAGCCTGTTTCCTCCTCGTCAATAAATGGGACCTCCGGGAAGGCGACAGCCAGGCCCGGCAGGAAGTCGAACAGGAACTGCATCGGCGCTTCCCCTTCCTGACGTGGGCACCGGTCCTCTTCGCTTCCGCAGCACATCCCGATTCGCTTGGCCAGCTCTTTCCGACTATCGATCGGGTGTTCGCGGCATTCTCAAAACGGATCCCGACCGGCGCCTTGAACAAGTTCCTCCAGGAGATCCTCTCCACCCACCCCCTGCCGGTGCGGAAAGGCAAACCGACGAAAATCACGAAGTCAGCCTTCATGACCCAGGTCGCGATACAACCACCCGTCTTCGCGTTGTTTGTCGGGCACCCGGACAATATCACGCCCTCCTACCTCCGCTTTCTCGAGAACCAAGTCCGCGAGGAATATGGATTCGAGGGAACCCCGATTCGCCTCTTGGTTCGCAAGAAATAGCCGGTTCAATTTCCGCCACCACCACACTCTCTTTGTGCGCCACCCGACTCTAGACATCACGTTGTGATCGGTATTCGTAGGATAGTCACGCTTCCTGGAGTTTTGCCACAGGTGCAACTCTTGCACAGTCCTGAAGCATTTCCTCGAAAGGATGCCTGTGTCACCCCTATTTCCTGAAAGCCCTCTTCAGTGCCTACCAGAAGATCTCTTGACGGCGAACGAGGCAGTCTCACGGGGAACAGATACGATGCCACAATCCCTCCTCTCTTCCCCGGACTCTGGCATGATCGTGTTTTCTTCATCCGCTCGCATCCTGCATATGAATGGACCGGCTCGTGCACTCATGGCCCTGTTCGGTGACACCCATGAGCTCTGGCCGCAGATGGCACCTGAATCCATGCCGTCCTTCCTCACGGAATTCTGTCGTGACGTCCTGGCACAGCTCCACCGCCGAGTCGAGACCGAGGACTGGGCACAGTTCGAGATGCGCCGCATTTGTCACATGGTTACGCCGTCCCTCCTGCTCAGAGGATTCGGGGTACCACACTCGACCGGTCATGAACTCAGAATTATCCTGACCCTCGACCCCCTGCGCTCACTCCCTCACCCTGGCAACAGTCCCGCACAGCTCCAACCCCTTACCACGATGCCGACCGATTGTTCACACACACATGCATAAGGACCGCACTGGTCCGGCATCTGAGATAATGGCATTCACCTTGACTCCCCGATGGCATCATGTTATTCGCACAAGATGACGATGCATCGCGGAAGGACATACCTCAGATGATTGGAGCCTGCCATCCATGTCTTCGCAGGCTTCAGCACTCTATCCGTGGCACGTTCTACGCCGGGGCAATCCTCGGCACCCTCCTGGGTCCAGTTCATGCCGAGGAGGTACCGGCCACGACCGGAATGATCTCCGCCCCAGTCGCTGAGGCCCCAGCTGCGAGTGAACCAACCACGATCGATCCCTCGATCACGTTACGCGGCTCTGTCTGGCGAACCAAACCCGGAATTGTCTTTCTCAAGACCCCGATCGGACTACTGACCCTCAGCTCCACGACAACCTTGAAGGATCTCAAGGCCTCACAGGTCGTGACCTTTTGGGTGCATGGGCGCCATACCGTCGTCGAGATCCGAAAAAGGACCGACGGATCGTTAGTCCATCGCTACCTCAGCGGGCCCATGACACATGGAACTGGCGATCAAAAATCCTTCCAATGGTGGGGGCCAGACGGTGACCTGACCATCCAGCTCGACACAGAGGACGAGCGGCTTTCGAGCTATCACGAGGGAGATCCGCTGACCGTCGAAGTCGACGACGACAATAGACTCCGAGGAGTCCACAACCTGCAGTTCGATCTGCAAGTCAGCCAAGCCCCGCCGACCGGCGCCGAGGCGCAACTGCTCCTCTCGGGAACTGTGACCAAGCTCAAATCCAACTTCGTCTTTATTCGTACTCCCATCGGCCTGGTCATGCTCAATTCAAAAATCGGAGTGCCTCACGTGAAGGTGGGACAGCCCTTGACCCTTCATATCGACCATGAGCATGTCACCGTCACGCTCCCCTCGACAAAGCCCGCAACTGCACGACCCGGCGCTGCAACCATCCGTTGACCCTCGGCTTTTGTACCATTCGCCCGTGACCGAGCAGGATACTCAAAAAATCCGCCCAGCAAAGCCGCAAGGCGTGAGCAACTAAACGCTGACGTGAACCGCGTTTTTGTGCACCGTTCATCGCTCAGCATTCAGCGTTTCCCAACTGGCAACCTTTTCAGCATCCTGCCAAGTTGGCTTGACAGGCCTCAACCAAGCCCCTAGACTCCGCGCCAACCATGCGCACTCCCGTTCCAAAGACGTCTCTTCAACGCCCGGCCACGCAAGAGCCGGACGGATTTGATAACCTCTATCGAGACCATGTCGACCTCATCTATCGATATGCACACCGGTTATGCGGCGAAACGGAGTCGGCCAAGGATCTCGTACAAGAGACCTTTCTCAATGCCTACCGGGGGCTCAAAGATTTTCGCGGCGAGGCACGGGTTTCCACCTGGCTCTATACCATCGCCTCACGGGCCTGCATACGGATGCGACGCAAACGCAAAGGGGAGCCGCAGCATGAGCTCTCGCTTGAAGATTTCGTGCCCACATCGGAAGGGGAGTTTCGCCTTCAGATCCCCATGGAAGGGCTCAGTCCGGAAGAGGCGCTACAGAATAAAGAGCTCCGGCAGGCCCTCGACCAGGCGATCGACAAGTTGCCTAAAAAATATCGGATGGCCCTCGTGCTCCGCGATATGGAAGGGTTGAGCGCCAAAGAGGTGGGATCCATCATGGGTTTGAACGAACGAGCCGTCAAATCGCGGTTGCACCGGGCCCGCTTGTTTGTGCGGAGGGAACTCAGTGCCCGCGGCATCACCAACCACGATGACCACAAGTCGGGAGGCTTGGGCTCATGACCAAGAAAAAAATAGCGACGCCAAAAAAACGCACGCCATCGTCTCACCGCCATACGCCAGGCCAAGGTCATTGCATGGACCTTCTCCGACAATTATCCGCCTATATCGACGACGAACTCCCCTCCGACATTTGCCGCGAAATACGCACACACCTTGGAGCCTGTCCAAACTGCGAAGTCTTCATCGCTTCGCTTCAGCAAACTGTCACTCTCTGCCGACATCGCCCGGTCCCGCCATTGAAGTCCAGCGACCGTGTGAACATGCGCCGGGCAATCCTCCAAGCCGCCAAGGTATAGTACGGACAACGACTGTTAACGGCCTACCAGCGGTGAATCGTCTTCCCCCGCCCCTTTCAGATCCTTCAAGCTGCATGGTACAGTACCGACTTCTTATCGACTTTTATCCTAGAGGAGCATAAGACATGATGCGCCTGCAGATCCTCCAACCTCGCCGATTCACGATCCTGTTTCTTGCTGGAACCCTGTCGATGGTCACGGCCATGAGCGTGATCGAGACCGCATCGGCATTTGCCGCAACAACGAAGAAGTCGAAGCGAGCGGTGACTGCTGCTGAAACGACGGCTCAGCGTTACGCCGAAGCCATGGGCGCAGGCAATGCCGTCGTCGTGGGCCAACTGGACTTCGCTTGTCAGTATCCCCTCGTGACCGCGTCTCCCAAGGGCATCAAAGCCTATCCGGCCGACTCCGATCCCCTCTACGACTCCTGCTGGCAAGGTCTGAAAGCCGCCCATGCACCCACCTTGGTTCGAACCGACGTAGGCATGGAGGTCTTGTGGCCCAGTAATGGAGACCTGGTCTTTTTCAGTGAAGAGCTCAACCGCTACCCCGCCTCGGCCTTCGTGACCGACTCACTGGGTCTGACGCCGCCGGGAACCGGGTTCCATACTCGCATTGTCGGCAGTACCGCAATCCCGTCGGCCTCGTTCCGCCTCCGACCGAATGGTCCCGTCGTGGCGGTGCCGACCACCTTGGTGAAAATGGCCGTCAGCTATCAGGACCCCCTGACCGCTCCGTTGACCTACGAGGCCGGTTCGGTCAAATGGACGAATACGATCAAGCGGACCAGACGCGGACTGAAAGAGATCACGCTCCAATGGGTCGTCCTCTCCGGGCTGAAGAAACATGGCTTCGCGGGCGACATGGCGGTCGTGAACCTTCCCGTGACCAGCGGCGCCGTCGCCGCAAGCGGCATCCGTGAAAAAATTCCGTTCCTCACCGAAAAGAGCCGAGCCCTCCCGGACTCGCGCGTCTGGTGGGGACCGACGGATCTTCCCGGTCTCTTGACCGCCGCAGCCGCTCGCGCCGCGACCTTTCCGGAACTGCGCGACCGCGTGGCCATGTTGAACCGTGTGCTCATCATCGATCCCAATCAGAGTGAGGCCCTCATGGTGCTGAGCCGGCACCTCTATGCCGTCATCCTGCGTGAGGCCATTCCCTTTCACAAACTCATGGTGAAGGATCCGGCGCTGGCCTTGGTGGTCAATGAGCATTTCTGGAACATCTACGCCCAGGCTATACGCATAGACCTCTCGCTGGGGATGGAGATGGGCGGGTTCGACAAACCGACGACGGCCGACTACCTCTACCGCATGCTCTCGGCCATGAGGACCCTGGCGGATGTCCATCCGGAACAACTCGATAACCTGTTCCGGTTAGGCGTCGCCCTGCGTTGGAATCTCGACCAAGACGCCTCGATCGAAACCCATCAATCCCTGGTAAAAGCCATTCCGCCCGAGCGACGATCCGGCAGAGCCGAAGCCCTGCTCCAACTGGCCTGGTCCCGCATCAACAAAGTAGCCTGGAACCGCATCTTCGACGACTCGGATATTCGGACCGCCTATCAGGACGCCGACGCAGCGCTCGCAACCGCCGACCTGCCGCTCGATAAATTCATGGCGGAATACACCAAGGCGTACAGCTTGCTGTTCACCCCGGATCGGAATAATCAGGCGGTCTTGGAGCTGCTGACAGAAGCCAAGAAATGGTTCGTTGAAATTCCCGGGCAGACGCCGGACATCTGGAATTTCTTCATCGGAGCAGAGTCATTGAAAGCGGTCCTGGATGCAGATCCCATCTTCCAGCCGCTCCTGGCTCAGGCGGAAGACAAAAAAGGCTGACGGCTTGGTTCCAGAAGCTATAGTTTTTTAGCGTCGATTGACGTACCTTGCTTGTCATGTTCAGGCTCAGCGCAAACCCGTCCGATCTGCGCTTTCCGCCCGTTGAGGAATCCACCCCTGAAGGACTACTCGCTGTCGGAGGTGACCTGCGGCCTGAACGGTTGCTCCAAGCCTACCGTCATGGCATCTTTCCCTGGTACGACGACGATCAGCCGATCTTGTGGTGGTCGCCCGATCCCAGGACCGTCCTCTTTCCCCCCAAGCTCCACATCTCACGCAGCCTCAAGAGAAGTCTCCGCCCCGGCATCTTCCGCGTCACATTCGATACCTGCTTTCGCGAGGTGATGACTCACTGTGCAGGCCCGAGACCGCAATATCCTGACGGGGGCACATGGATCACCAAGGAGATGCTCGACGCCTACACCCACTTACATGAACTCGGGTACGCCCATTCGGTTGAAACCTGGCAGGACGAACACCTGGTCGGCGGGGTCTATGGCATCGCAATCGGTGGAGCCTTTTTCGCAGAATCGATGTTCACCCGAACCTCCGATGCCTCGAAAGTGGCGCTGGTCTCGCTCATCCGCCAGCTCCAAGCCTGGGGATTCCAACTCATGGACTGCCAGCAATCCTCACCCCATGTGATGCACTTAGGAGCAGAAGAGATCCCCCGCAGAGAGTTTCTCGATCACCTCAATGCGGCGCTGACCGTTCCAGGTCGACGAGGACGCTGGCAGTTCGACATTCCATGATATAAGTCGTGAGCCGGTAGCTCAGTCGTCTAATTGAAATTAGTAATACCGTTCCTCCGTTATATAACCGGTTATCTAACTTTTTAGACTTTTCTCCTTCGTTACTCTCACCGTTTCTGTTCTGACTAGCACTTCAGCATTTGCCAAGACTGAGACTCACAGTATCATCACGCGACTTCGCGCTCGGCTTCGCACACGCCACTCCACTCGCCTATACGAGTCTCTCCATGCTGCTCATTTACCGCACACTAGACCCTGCGCCTTGACGGTCTCTGGGGTCCGCGCCATACTGCGCCCCATGCGCACCCTTTCCGTCATAAGGTACCTGGCTGCACTCGTTCTCCCCTCTGGGCATACGTCAGCTTCCCCACCGATCAACATTTCACCTGAAAAATTGCAAACGCTGCATACACAGGCAACCCAGGGCGTCGTGGAGGCACAGGACTTTCTCGGGACGCTGTATTTCGAGGGACGGAGTGTGCCGCAGGATTACGCGAAGGCACGGCAATGGTGGGAAAAAGCCGCCGCGCAGGGAAGCGCGAGCGCACAGAACGACCTCGGGCTGCTCTATGTCAACGGGCAGGGCGTGCCGCAGGACTATACAAAGGCGCGACAGTTGTTCGAGAAAGCGGTAGCCCAGGACTACGCGACAGCGCAGAACAACCTCGGGACGCTCTATGTCAACGGGCAAGGCGTGCCGCAAGATCACGCGAAGGCACAACAGTGGTACGAGCAAGCCGCCGCCCAGGGGAACGCAGATGCGCAGTACAACCTCGGGGTGGTGTATGCCGAAGGACGGGGTGTGACGCAGGACTATGCGAAAGCGCAGCAGTTGTTTGAGCAAGCCGCCGCGCAAAGTAATGCAAGCGCGCAGAACGACCTCGGACTGCTATATCAGAATGGGTGGGGCGTCCCACAGGGTTACGCGATGGCACGACAGTGGTACGAGCGAGCCGCTGCCCAGGGGTACGCGAACGCGCAGCAGAACCTCGGGGTAATGTATGCCAAAGGAGATGGCGTTCCGCAGGACTATGCGAAGGCACGGCAGTGGTACGAGAAAGCAGCTGTTCAGGGGAACGCAGATGCGCAGTACAACCTCGGGGTGATGTTTGAAGAAGGACACGGCGTCCAGCAAGATTACGGGAAGGCGCGACAGTGGTACGAGAAAGCCGCGGCACAGGGTGACGCGACAGCGCACTTCAATCTCGGGGGGCTGTATTACAACGGGAACGGGGTGCCGCAGGACTATGTGCGGGCGTATATGTGGTGGAGCCTCGCAGCAGCCAACTCGACAGGGGACGTGCAGAAGTCCGCAGCAAACAATCGAGAAGCGGTTGCACTTTGCATGACTCCCGCGCAGATTGTTGAAGCACAGCGACTCGCGCAACAGTGCCAGGCACAGCAGTTCAAGGGCTGTTGAATGGGATCCGTCGAATCCCCGCATTCACCGCAACCCGCACGCCACGCTCAAGGTGCCACTGGATGAGTTCGTGAGCTGATCGAGGGTCACACCCTCTTGCAATGACTAACGCGGGAATGGAAGTCAAAGAAGTAGTCCACAATGAAGCTGACGAAGTTTCTGGGCGTTCCTGTAACCAAGCTGCTCCAATATGGAGACGTTGTATGCGTCAGAGGACTAAGGCTCGCCACGTTAGCGACAGACTTCTTGGTAAAGGGAAAGGACTTGGGAGAAAGGTCGCATATTGGCAGATGGAGCGCAGCCTCAGCGATGACGAACTGGCAAGCAAAGCACGCATCTCAGTTGAATTTTTAAAAAAGATAAAAACGGACGAGCAGGAGCCGAGCGCGAGCATGCGGCGGAAGATTGCTGAGGCGCTGAAGGTGACGGTAGGGGAGTTGCTGGAGTGAGAGAAATATGGAAGTGAAAAGTAAAAACGCCCCCGCGATCCCCTACGGCTTTGCCAAGCTAATCGGTTATATAGCCATGGGACAGACTGAGGATCGTGTGCTGACCTCGTAGATAAAATGGAAGACCAAAACATGCTCAAACCTAATAATCCATCACCGTGCCATAAGGATAACGGGGGGAAACTCACAGGCACCAACCCTAATACACACCAAAGAACTTGGGACCCTATCAAGCAGAGCGGAAAGCTCTATTGCTCATATTGTCACAAGGAAGTTGATTCCAGATCATCAAACTGACCCACTACCCGTCTGTCAGACTAGTTCTCAAACTCATGACTATCGGAAATGTTTTTCAGCAGGAAGGAATTATGGATTCAGACTTTGTAACAACGAGGGATCGAATTGCCATTCCAACTCGGCTTCTTCGATCCCTACCCTGTCCATCCGTTTCCTGACTCGCTTCATAAGGAATCGCCGACTGGCCTTCACTGCGCGCATCGAACGAAATATATGCTCCCTCCAAGTTCGCTCGTTATCTCTCAGGGATGGGGACTGATTGATCTTCCACTGCGCGCGTCCAACGAGGGGAGTCCGCGACCGCGCGTTGCGCGAGCACAGAAGATCATCAGTCTCCATCCCTTCTTCTGCGCGAGCGATCCCTCACTACTTCGTTTTCAAGGGCAGCCTGGTCGATCCTCGAGTGCGCGCGTCGAACGAGCACATTCCTATCGTGCGCGTTCCGCGAGCAGGAGGACGACCAGGCTACCCTATCCCTTCCCCATCTTCGCCAGCTCCTCAAAGTAATGCGCGAAGGCCTTCATCCCGCTGGAGGCCTGGCCCCAGTCGAAATATTCGTTCGGCGCATGATAGCCATGCTCCGGCAGGCTCAAGCCCATGAACAGAATCGGCACCTTCCAGGCCTTCTGCATCGTCACCACTGCGCCGATCGATCCGCCTTCGCGGATGAAAGCCGGTTCTTTTCCAAACCCGGCCTTCGCGGCCCGCTTCACACAATCGACATAGGGCCCGTCGAAGCTCCCCTTGAACGGGTGCAGCATGCCCTCCTTCTCCACCTTTACATTCGGATTGATCTTGGCCACATGGCGCTTGAGCAGGGCAAAGGCTTTCTCCGGAGTTTGGTTCGGCACCAGCCTCATGCTCACTTTCAATTCGCCATGGCCAGGCACGACCGTTTTTACGCCAGGCCCGTGATAACCGCCGGTCAAACCATGCACCTCGAACGTCGGCGCGGCCCAGATGCGGCGCATGATCTCGGCTGGATCCTCCGTACGGAGCTTCTGAAACCCATAGGCCTGTTTGAAGCTCTTCACCTGGAAACCAGAGGCGAGGAAACTCTTGATCTCCGCCTTGGTCGGCTCAATCACATCGTTATAGAAACCGGGAATCTTTACCTTGCCGCTCTTGGCATCGACACAGGCATGGGCCACTTCCATCAGTTCCGCGAGCGGATTCCTCGCCGCGCCGCCGGTCACACCGGAATGGGCGTCTTTCGTGCCCGTCCGTAGCGTGAGTCTCGCGCCTAGCAGTCCACGCAAACCATAGGGCATGGCGGGCTTTCCTTTGGCGAGCCAGATGGTGTCCGACACCACGACTGAGTCCGGCCGAGGAATCGCCGCGCGGTTCTTCATCCCGGCTGCGAAATGCGGACTACCGATTTCCTCTTCCAGCTCCCAGAGAAAGCGGATGTTGATCGGGACTCCCTGCTCGATCGCGTACCTGGCGCCGAACAAGGCTGCGAGTGCCGGGCCCTTGTCATCCGTCGCGCCACGGCCATGATAGAGGCCGTTTTCTATCTTGAACGCAAAAGGCGCCTGCTTCCATTCCGGCTCCTGCGCCGGTTGCACATCCATGTGGTTATAGATGGTCACCGTCGGATGCTGGGCGCCGGTCATCCAGCCACCGGACAGGATCGGATATCCACCGGTCTCCACAATCTGAGCCTCCGCCCCCAGTCCCGTCAGCAACTGCCTCGAAAATTCCGCCATGCGCTTGATGTCGGGGGCCTTCGCCGGATCCATACTGATCGAAGGAATCTCCACCATCTGGCCAAGCAGATCTTCAAACCCTGGGCGGGTCTCCGTGATATAGGTTCCAAGTTGTCGGTCGTTTACACTCATGATGAGTCCTCCTAAAAGATGCCGCGGATTATACCGACTGTGTCTAAACTACGAAAGAGATTGCCTCGCCGCGACAGTGCGAACCGCGACTGTAAGAATGGTAGAATGCTCCACCGATGACCATCGAATGGTTCGACAAACATATGCGAGCTGTGTCGATCTGTCTCGCCCTCTGGTTGAGCTGGACGACATTGCCATCCGTATCTTACGCCGCCGACCCCATCACAGTTCGCGAGATCCTGGAAGAGCCCAGCCGCTTTCACCTTCGGCAGGTGATCCTACAAGGGACCGTTCGGAACGTGCAGCCCCTCGATCCCTATACGCTGCCGGCCGGCAGCACCTGTTACGGCGCCTACCTCTTCTACTTGGAAGACGAGACGGCGTCGATCAATGTGGCCTCGTTTGGCCGCTGCGGTCTCCCGACGGTCAAAGATCCCGACGTGGAAGACGGCACACGCATCGAACTCCACGCCACCATCCAGGCGCCAAGCCACGGTGGCTATTATCTGAGTTTCCAGGGAGTCGCGGTGGCAGGAGAACGCGAGGGTGTGATTCAGGCGGTGGCTGACCGGATTACCCCACTCCTTGATGAGGCGCAGACCCAATGATGAAAACTCAAAAAATATTTACTCCGGCACAAACGAGAATCGGATGGATCGGCACAGGCGTGATGGGATCGTCCATGTGCGGTCATCTACTGGCCGCGGGCTATACGGTAACCCTGCATAGCCGTACGAAAACCAAAGCCACAGCGCTGCTGGACCTCGGCGCAACGTGGGCCGAGAATCCGCGCGCAGTCGCCGCTGACTCGGATCTGCTGTTCACAATGGTGGGATTCCCCCAGGACGTGCGGACCGTCTATCTCGGCGAAGAGGGAATCCTCGCCGGCGCACAACCAGGCACGGTGCTCGTCGATATGACGACGACGGACCCGGCCCTCAGCCGCGAAATCGCCGAACGTGCAACGGCCAAGGGGCTCTCAGCGATTGATGCTCCGGTGTCCGGTGGCGATGTGGGCGCGCGCAATGCCACCCTCTCGATCATGGTGGGAGGCAGCAACGAAACCGTGCAGGCCGTGATGCCGCTCTTCGAACTATTGGGAAAAAAGATCGTGCACCAGGGCGGGTCCGGCACCGGGCAACAGACGAAACTCTGTAACCAGATCGTAATCGCCGGCACGATGATCGGCGTCTGCGAGAGTCTGCTCTATGGCTACAAGGCAGGGCTCGACCTGAACAAGATGCTGGACTCCATCCGTGGTGGAGCCGCCGCCTGTTGGACGCTGGATCATCTCGCGCCTCGTATTCTGCAACGCAACTTCGATCCGGGATTTTTCGTCGAACATTTCGTCAAAGATATGGGCCTCGCGCTGGAGGAATCGAAACGGATGGGGATTGCCCTGCCAGGTCTCACCTTGGTACATCAGCTCTACAAGACCGTCCAACAGCTCGGGCATGGCAGGAGCGGAACCCACGCGCTCATCCTGGCCCTTGAAGACCTCAGCAACGTCCACGGGAATAGGACGCCGACATGAATGCTCCATCATACATCGCGCTCGCCCTCTCGTTGCTCCTCACTGGTTGTGCGAGCAGTCAGGGCCTGCACCTCGATTCTCTCCAACAGACGCTGCGCGACGAAGAGACTCGCTTCGTCGGGGCTCAGCCATCACCATCGGCGGTAAGCCCTCCGACCAGACAAGGTCCACTAAAATTGGGGATCTATGTTATGCCGACGGGATTTCTTCACCATGAATTCGAGTGGACCGATGCCGATCGGGAGTCCCTGCTGGCCTGGACCAACGAATTACAACGCGACCACCTCATCAGCGGCGCCTCCTTCCTCCACATCGCGTCGATCAAGGGAAACCAATTCGTACAGTTACGCGAATCCGCGATACGACAGGGCATAGACCTCCTGCTCATCGTGGATGGCGCCGCGACCGTCGATCGTTATAACAACTACAAGGGCCCCTTATTGTACTGGACAATCCTCGGGGCCTACCTTGCCAACGGCACCCACAGCGATGCCCTCTGTCTCGTGCGAGCGGCCTTGTGGGATGTGCGTGGAGAAACCAAGCTGGCACAGGAAGAGGCGCAGGGATCGTCGAAGCTCGTCGGGCCCGCCACACGAGTGGATGATCGCGATGGAGTCACCGCAGCACGCCGACAGGCGCTGACCGCACTGATGAGCAGACTGCGGGAATATTTTGCAAGGACCGGCAGCGGATATTGACCGTGAAGGACATAACTGCCGCGTCTCACAACCCGTTGACGAAGGGAACTGGTGTGGCCCTCTCCCCTCGTCAGGTCAAGAGTGTATTAGGCTCCGCTCTCTCTGACAGCAGCTAGGTGTTTGACGGCTTCACGCACGGCCGTTCTGGCTTTGATCGCCGGATTCAAACTCGCCCCCGGATCCACCCTGTCCCCCAATTCCGCAACCCGTCGGCATTGCTTGATCGCCTCCAATAGGTAGGGCTGGGCTTCTTTGCCATGCGGATCGGTCGGAGGAAGGGACTTGAGGATTGTTTCTGCATGTTTACTGACCTCACCACAATGGTGGACGATCGCTTTGGTATCCCCCATCCCCCCGTGCGCCACCATTTCCTCGACGTCCTTGATCAAACCATCCGCTTCTTCTTGCAGCTTCGGTCTTGGGAGCTCGGACGCCAGGGAGACCTCCCCGGTCACAAGCGGTGGAAGCCATGTGGGAGATACAGCCCCCAACAGCATGGCGGCGATCATCCCTACGTTGAGAGTCGGAATCGACCGTACCTTCACCATCCTAATACCGTCCCTTCGGCTCTGCCAACGTTGTGGTCAATGTACGATAGAGACGATGAAACTCGTCTGTCGTGAGATCGGGGCTCTGCAGTTGCGCAAGAGCGGCTTGGTTGATGGGAAACTCGACCGTGTCGTCGTAATTCGATGAGGCAATGGTCACAAAGCGAGGAGGAAAGAGCCGTTCAGGCAAGAGAATCCCTACGCCCAGATTGTACTTGAGAGCCAAACGAATCACTTCCCTGGCCCGCTCGGCCGGCACGTCCCGACCTAGGCCGATGTTCTGCGGCGGCTGGCCCAATCTGGCAAACTGAAAGTGAACATTCGTCAACCCTGCTTGGGCGAATTCCTCCTGTAACGTAGCCACCTGGCTCTTATACTGCTTGGCCAGTACCACCTCGACCCGACTCACCGAGAGAGCCGGCCTGTCCTCGGCACAGAGGGCGGGCACAACCATCGTGGCGACAGAAACAGCGACCGCGAATGCATTCACATATCGATGCAGATTCATGGCTTATTTCCCCTCAAAGGTAAAGCCAACCGACATGGTCCCATTGTCAGCCACCGTGATCGCTTGTTCCTTCTCTCCAAGAGTCGGGTGCCAGGCCTTGATGCGATAGGACCCTGGTGGGAGATCTTTGATGGCAAAGGTCCCCTCCATTCCGGTGATGGCATAGTAGGGATTCTCCACGGCAAGCCCATGCCCCTGCATATAAGGGTGCATCCCGCATTGCATGGTGATGCCACGACGGTTCCCGGTCAACCGGACGATGTCGCTGGTCCCGGCCTTGGTCAGGGCAGGCCGGTGAAACATGATGAAAATGTGTTCCCGTTCCCGTTCATAAAACTGCAGGTCATGCGATACCGAATCCAAGTTGACCACGCTCAGCGGATGTTCATTTCTCATGACAGAGACGAACGGCACGAATTGACAGATATTCGCCTCGAGTTTTGTCTCCTGAAACTCGAAGGGCTTCCCCTTTTCCACCCCCTCGATGGTGACAATCACGTCTTTCAGTCCCTGCTGTTCGCCAACGGCCACTTCGCGAAGGAGCCGATAGCCGGATCCGTCTGAGAGGGCGCCGCAGTAGGCACGATCATAATACCGGCGAAGTTCAAATCGCGTCGGCTGCGGTTGCTCACCGACAAACCGCACGGTGCCCGTGACCGTAGCCCCGTTCGACACCGCTATTTCCTCGTAGGCTGATGCCGGAGCTGTATCCATCAAGGCGGCACTCAGAATCAGAGAACTGAAGAAACAGGTCGCGAAGCCACTTGCACGTCCTGACATATATACCACCCCTATAAAAATACATGGGGGAGCATGATGCTCCCCCATGGTCTGAGTGATGTTGACCGGCCGGAATCTCTATTGGAGGCGCCCCTGCGTATTGAGCAAGGACGCCACCAACTTGTTAGTTACTGCCCGCCCATCGAGGTCCGCGAGATACTCCCACCCCTATTTTCCTGATCCGCCGTCTTGACGGGCGGGACTTGAGGCGTCAATGGGAGAATGCGCTGATCCTCGACCGGAAGTACTTTGAAGAGGCCCCATTGCCCGGCATTCGCAAACGCCGGACGCTGGTTCTTCCACATATAGTCGCCGACGATTTTATTCGGTCCACCAGCGCCGCCTGTGAGATAGGCGTTGATAACCTCGGATCCGCCGAACTCCATGGTGCTGACCTGGTCGGCACCCTGCATGTACGGCTCGTGTGGCCACTCATGGCCATCCACGGTAAACAACTGCACCTGCTCGCTGAATGCCCCGAGCACGTGAACCGCCACCGGGTCTCCCACGTGCGCCTGCAAGAGCGGCGTGGAAGGCGTATCTCCGGCCTTCACGCAACTGAACACTTCGGAGATTTCACAGCCCTTTTCGATCCGCCAGGCGGTCGGCTCCGACCGGTAATTGACCGCCGTGATGCCGGCCACCTGCTGGATGTAGGGCATGAAGCTGACGCCCACGATGTTATCCTCGTCCTGGAACATCAACGAGAAATCGCGGTAGTTCTTCCGGTTATCATTGCCGGGAATCGTCCGATCCACGAGCACGTCGGCGCGCCAGCTGCTCTTCATCGTGATGTCGGTGCCGGTCACCGGGTCGCGGTAGCGCGATCCCTTCGGACCGACAATGATGGAACCAAACAGACCGTTCCGTGGATTCTCGACCACGTTACCCCAATCCTGAATGAGGGCGGCCAATTCTCCGTACTCCGGATGCGCGTAGTACGTGTAGGTCTTGCTCTGGCCAGGAGCGATCGTTTGATCGCCCGGATTGTTGCCGACATTGGCACCGAACGAATCTTTCGGATCGAACGCCATCATATCGACGTGGAATCCGGCTCGTTCCTTAGCCATCTCATTTTTCAGATTCACCTTTACGCAATCCCCAACGTTGACATGCAGGGTCAGCGGACTCGGCCTCAACTCCCCGGCCTTCACCCGACCCCGATCCTCGTCGAGTACGTACATCTTGCCCTGTTCGTTCCCGAAGACCATCTTCCGTTCGAGATCGACTTCCATCGTACCGGGTGTTCCTTCATGGTACCGGATGTTCTGATCGATCGCCGACACGTTGAAGCTCTTCACCGGCGCATCCGCCGGGCAGACCGACGGGGCAGACTTTTGAATCTGCTCGCGGCTCGGCAAGGGCTTCAGATCCCCTTGCAGTTCATCGAAAACCCGGAAGAGGCCCCAACTGCCTTCCGCAAAGTGCGAGGCACGGCCACTGTAATAGAGATAGTCGCCTGCCTGCTTTTGCGGACCACCGGCTGCTGGAATCGCCGGGTCGTAGCGCTCTCCGATCGCCAAGTGAATCGTGCTTCGCGGCATGGCCATGATGCCGTACCGTTCCATCGGGAACCAGTGGCCCGTCACGTGCCACGTATGGACTTCATTGGCGGAACCGACGAGTGCACGAACCAGAATCGGATCGCCGAGATAGGCCCGCAGCAACGGCGTGCCAGGATCTCCGTGAATACCGGACACAAACAGCTTCGACGGATCAGGATTGTTGGCCAAACGCACACTCAACGGCTCGACGCGCATGCTGTAGCCGCTGCCCGTCGTCGCCTCTCCGCCATTCAGAAACGTCATGGCCGATTTGTTAATGCGCTCCGGGAACTGATGCGACGGAGGCCCGTCGACGGTCGTCGCCCCCATTCTAGCTTGGGGATTGTCGGTGCTGATGAGCTCCGCCGTCCGCGCATTGCTGTCCATGATATGCATCATGACCTCGCGGAAGCTCCCACGGATATGGGCCGACACCGGTTCCAGGGTATGAATATCGGCGATAGGACCGCTCCGGATTTCTTTCCCGGTCACTGGATCGTGATAGGTCGAGCGCGGCGGCTCGGTAATGAAGGCAGAAAACAGTCCATGTCCCCAGGTATCGGTCCCGAAGACATGGTCATGCCAGTAGACTGTCCCGAAATCGGAATCCACATACCAGCGTTCGCGGATGAACTCGACACTCGCAATGTCCTTCTTCTTATGCGCGTACTTGAGCGGCGCATCGAAGGTGATCGTATTGCCCTTGATGCTCTTGATCCGCACCACCTCAAAATACTTGGGATCGTCCATCCCCACGCCGAGTTCGATGTTCTCGTGGAACTTGGATGGATCACTCACGGTGATGCTGCGCGCGCCGGCCTTGGTATCCGCCGTCAGCACCGTGTTGCCCGGCAGCGGCATCCCCTTGTCCGGTTGCGGGTCTTCCAACATCGTGAAGGCCCGCAGCGACATGTCGTAGGAGAACCCAATCGTCGGTCCATCGGACGCGCTGGTGTCGAACTGGAAGAAATGCGGATGGAGATTGATCTTATTCGCCCATCCCGTCCTCGCATCGTCGGGAATTTCGTTCTTGAATATGATATCGACGCAATCATACACATTGCCGCGGATAACTAGCGGCAACTGCTTCTTGGGGTTCTTGCGAACCTCTTCCTCTTCTTCATGCAACACATAGATCATGCCGATCGGATCGACAATCGCAGGAGAGTTTTTAGTCGCCGGCTTGAGCGTGATCGGAAGCGTAATGGAATGAGTCGTGTAGAACTTCCGTGGAGAATGTTCCGGACACAAACTCCAAGGCCCCTGCTCGCCTGGTCGAGCCTGCTCCGTACTCTTTGTTCCATCTTCACGCACATGGAAAGGCTCCAACCACGGTGCTCCACCATGATTCGGCGCGAACGGAGGGCGCTTTCCAAGATGTGGACGCAGCCAGGGAAATGCCAGCTTCCCGGTCTGCGGATCGAAGGTAATCGCCGGACGCTTCAACGGAGTCGGTGACACATAGTCCGGCCACTTGTGCGGCGTCTCCGGCTCGTTGAGCGCCAGTTGGCCCTCCCACTTCCAGTTCACGACCGTCGCATCGTGCGCCTGGGCCTGCTTCACCTGATCTTCCGTCTTGCCCGGCAAGCCCTGCGGCGGCAGCATGTACTCGACCCAATCCTTGATCGAAACCTTCACTGGGTTGGACTTCCAATCCGTCTTATCCTTGGTGATCTCATACTTCTTTCCGCCGTACCAATCCACCGTGGTACCGACCAACTTGTCCGAACCGACTGCAAGCTTGATCTTCCCCTTACGATCCGGCAGCTCGACGAGCGGCTTCATCACATCGGTCTGGAACCCGGTCGACTGCAACGTGTTGTACACACGCCAGAACCCCCACATCCCCGTCACATAATGCTGCGGGATATGGCAGTGAAACACGAACTCGCCGGCCAGGGCCTGCAAACCACCGGACCCGCCCTCGGTCACTTCATCGTAAATCTCGGACGGCCCAATAGATTGCACATCCAGCCGATCCGACACATCGCTGATCGGCGGAAATTTCACCGGGCCATTCTTGGAGAGTGTCGGATCGAGCTTGCTCGTGCCGGGCTGTCTGGCCCAGCGGATCGATCCACCATGCAGGTGGTGCGAATGTACGATTTCCGAACCGCCGATCATCCGGAACTTGGCGGGATCGCCCAGATAGGATCGCGGAACCGTCGTCGCCGGATCGCCGAAGGTGTAGGACCCGTAACCCTGCGATTCATCCGCAAACCCGACCAAATGCGCCTGTAACTCCAACCGTTCGCCGTGCGGTTCGCTCCGGTAATTCAGCAAGCGAGCGGCAGGTCGATAGGTGTCCGTATGGGCGTCACGCTGCGGCAGCATATCGCCTTTGCGGTCCAGAAGACGGAAGGTTTCGTCGCCCGCCTCATGATAGAAAATGACGAATTCACGGAAGTCGGAACCGTTCGCGACATCGATCATGGCCTCCCACCCGCTCTTCATCTCTTCCGCCGTAAAGGGGCTGAGATGGCGGGATCCCCGCGGCTCGACGACGACCGAGCCCAGCAAGCCCAAGGAATATTGATCCCTGCTCGCGTAGCTATGGAACGCGCGACCGCCTTCCTGCAGATCGATGGGGATGAACCATTCGAATTCCCCGCTCTTCCCTGAAGACACCAGGGCTTCAGGATTATTGGTGGTCGCCGGCTTGCCGGTGCTCGCCACGAGCATCTGGGAGCCGTTGATGATCATGTTCGTCGGCTCGTCGGGAATCTGATTCCGCAACGTGATCCGCAGGCAATCTCCCTGATTCGCCCGAATCACGAGCGGCTGAATGAGATCGCCCTGCAAACCATTCGAGACGGCGCCGCCAGCAAAGGTCGGATCCTCACTCTCCCGGGCAGCCTTGTTCTTCGTTTCTTCCTCGCGCACCCCTGCCACATTCTCCGTCAACACATACATGAACCCCGGATAGAAATCGCCGAATCGATTGACGGTGATTTCGACATTCATCGCCGTGACATCATAGGCTCGGACAGGAGCGGTCACTGGACAGCGAGCGCCCTGCGTCACTTGCACCTTGTCCGGGTCCTCAGCCACGAGCAACACACCCTGCTGCATGGCATGGGCGCCGGCCCCCTGGAACGGTCCTTTCGTCTTGACCTCCCGCTCGATCTGCTGAACGGCCTTCGACATCTTGTCCTGCATCATCGGACCGGCAGCCTGATGGACGACCGTCGCCTCCGCTGTCTTGTCCGCATGCATCACAGCCCGGTGCTGATGAGGGGTCGCTTCTGCCCATGTCTGCGTGACGCCCAAGACGGCGGCAAGCAACGCGACTCCTGCCTGACTCATAATCTTTCTACTGGTCATTCTCTTCCCCTCCTGAACAACATCCGTTGAATACCGTTCATTCACAGCAGCTCAATGCCTTCAACGACGGCGCGCTCAAGCACACTCGCGTCCTGTCTACTAAAAATAGTCCGGCGAAGGTTCCGCTCTTCGCGGTTGCGATTTCAGGAGGCCAGTCCATTCATGCCGCAGCCTTCACCGGACAGATTTTGAATGCTCATTCACACAACAAATCAGACGGTGAGTGAGCAAGTCCCGTTCCATCGAAGGCTGGTGAAGCCGGAGAATGGTTTTCTCAACGATTCAGGCAGATTTCGATTCTGCCGGAGGCGAATCGCGTTAAGTCATGGGACAGCAACGCCCCCTGGCTCGCAACGAGATCACGATAAAGCGCTGATGAGAGAAGTCGATTGTGAATTGTCTGAAGATACCGCTCGATGGGGCGCTGACGTCCCATTCACCCTGAATAATTCACCACCGCACGATGACAGGGACACACAACGCTCGATGCCTGAAGTGTAACCCTTCATCCTTGTGCCGATAATATCCTCGTATTATAGTGACCCCCTTTTTGTCCTTGTATTGGATCATCATGCAGAACAGCACTCGCACGATCAGACGCACGAGCCGAATTCAGGCTTACCTCTACGCCTTCGGCGGCTGCATCGTCATCGTCGTGCTCATGGGGGCACCCTTAGCGCGTGGCTCTATCGAAATAAGAAACCATGAACAGAGCCCTCTCGATGCAATCGTCGCACGTTCGGGCGAATCTCCAATGCTGTCTGTCCCCGAGGGCACGTTCATTATGGGCACCGCCCGCTACACCGACAAACCCTTCAGCCTGGAGCTTCAATATGACGACACGGAGCAGCCCCAACGACGCATCTGGCTCGATCGGTATGAAATCGATCGGGACGAGGTGAGTCTGGGAGAATACTTGCTGTGGCTCAGGCAGCAACAACGCCTCCTCCCCGAGGAGGTACGCAAACTGATCGACCACGTCACGACCATCCATGCCCTATCGCCCGACACATTGGCACGGTGGCCTGCACTCTACGTCACCTGGTCTGAGGCCTCGGATTTCTGTCACGCGCACGGCAAGCGGCTCCCGACGGAAGCCGAGTGGGAGAAAGCTGCTCGCGGGGACAGCGGCAATCTATTTCCTTGGGGACAAAAACCTCCCACGCCGGTGCTCGCGATGTTCGGGCAGTATCACGTGCACGAGATTCCCCTCGTGGCGCCCGTTGATCATGGTGAGGAGGGGCGAAGCCCCTACGGCCTGCACCACATGGCGGGCAATGCCGCCGAGTGGGTCGAAGACTGGTTCGGAATCGACTACTATATGACCATGCCAAACCGCAATCCTCGCGGTCCGGCCAACGGACGCTACAAGGTGGTGCGCGGAGGCTCTTGGAAAAGTACGCCCGTGTTGTTGCGAACGGCCACCAGAAGCGGGGCATCGCTGGATCAGCGCGCCGCGACCATCGGTTTCCGCTGCGCGCAATCCGTCACGTCCTCCAGCCTTACAACTCCATGAGGACCGCTATGTACTGGACCTGTGTGCTGCTCGTGATCGGGCTCAGCCTCAGCACGATAATCCCGGCCATGTCGGCCACCCCACATGACCAAAAATCCCTGGCATGGAGAAGCTACACGAATGCCCGCTTCGGCTTTTCCGTCCGCTATCCCGGCACCTGGAAGCTCGGCAATCCGCTTCCGGACGGCAGTGGCATCAGCCTCCAGCCGCCGATTGACCAGAGCCTCGTCGCCCTCTCCGGCCACATGAACCTCATAGAGGGATCGAGCCAGGATACACGGCAGACGCTCGACGAATTCGCCACCGCCCATCGGCGAATCCTCACCAACCTATTCGAAAAAAAGAAGATCGCCCTCGCCTGGCAAAAGGAGCAAGACACCACTCTGGCTGGGTTCCCGGCCAAACGCTTGGCCTTCACGTACCAAGACGAGCACCAGACCGCGATGTTCGAACTGCATATTTTTTCGTTGGGACGTAACGAAGGACGGGGGGTACGGATCAAGGTGCCGGTCTCAGCACAGGCAGATCTGCTGCCGTCCGTCACGAAAGTGCTGGAGACCTATCAGCCCGGACGCGATCAAAACGCGGTCAGCCCTCTGGCGCAGAAATCAGCCACTCCGTAAACTGCAGACCTCTTAACTCGGCTCCCGAAGACCATGCCGCTTGACCATCCGTTCGATGGTCTTGCGGTCCACACCGGCTTCCTGAGCCGCGTTGCTCATGTGCCACTGGTGGCGCTGAAGAAGTTCAAGCAGAAAGCTGCGCTCGAACGAACGAACCACTTCTTGTTTGACCTGCTTATAGGACCCTCCTTCCATAGAAGCCGTATCGCCGGAAGCGGCCAGCCCCAGGCCGGATGGTAAATGCTCGAGACGGACCACTGGGCCGTCGGCCAATGCCGCCGCTCGCTCGATCACGTTCTGAAGCTCCCGAACATTGCCCGGCCAGCTATGGCTCATCAAGGCCGCGACCGCTGCGGGCTCGAAGGTCGGAATGGCACCGGCATCCGTTCGATGCTGCTGCATGAAACGCTGCAAAAATTCGTGCGCCAATACTTCAATATCACCCTCCCGCTCTCGCAAGGGGGGAAGGACGACGGGAATGACGTTGAGGCGATAATAGAGATCTTCTCGAAACTCGCCCTTCTTCTGTGCCTCCGCCAGATCCCGATTCGAAGCCGCAATCACTCGCACATCGATATCGATATACCGTGTCCCGCCAACCCGACGAAACTGGCGTTCCTGCAACACTCTGAGCAATCGCGATTGCAGCGTCTGGCTCATCCCGCTGACTTCGTCCAAGAACACCGTGCCGCCATGGGCCGTTTCAAACAGACCGGGTTTGGCCGCATGGGCTCCGGTGAATGCGCCCCGCTCATGCCCGAATAGTTCCGATTCCAGCAAGGCATCCGGCATGGAGACACAGTCCACCGGCACAAACGGCTTATTCGCTCGCTGACTATGATCATGGATCGCGCGGGCAACCAGCTCCTTGCCTGTTCCGCTTTCACCATAGATCAGAATGTTTGCATCCGTTCTGGCCACCTTAATGACCAGACTCAAGACGGCTTGAATGGCCGAACTCTTGCCCACAATCTGTCGCAGCGGGTGCTTAGCTCGCGCGAGGACCGGAGACAGACTCTGCCGAGGCGACTCCTCGAAGGCCCGGTGCGCGACGTCTTCAAGATCCCTGCTCGTATAGGGTTTCAGGATGTAATCCAGCGCCCCTTGCCGCATGGAGGACACCGCGGTTTGTACAGTCGCAAAGGCCGTCATCAGAACGACCTTGATGGTCGGATCGAACCGTTTCGTCGCGTTGAGCACATCGATGCCGCTCAGACCCGGCATGCGCAAATCGGTGAGCACAAGGCCTGGGCGCTCCTGTTGAACGACGTTCAGCGCACGAACCGGATCATGCTCCGTCAAACATTCATGGCCGAGCCGGCTCAAAATGCGACGACAGTTTTCGAGCGCCTCCACTTCGTCATCGACGATCAGTATTTTGCCTGCATGTCCCATCCGTCCTCCTGTGATGTTTCGGACACGATCGCGAGTGCGGGAAAGATCACCGTCGCCACGGCCCCCACCTCTCCATTCGCAACTTCCAAGCGCCCCCGATGATCAGACACAATGCCATAGCTCAAAAACAGCCCCAGCCCCGTCCCTTGACCGGCATCCTTCGTCGTAAAGAACGGATCGAAGATGCGACCGAGGATCTCTTCGGGGATACCAGGTCCATTGTCGCTCACCGTGATCGTGGCCCACGCTTCCCCATCGCGTCGCAGCCGATCCGACTGAACGGTCACCACCCCTTCACAGTCGCATCCCCGCACGGCATCGATGGCATTATTGATGAGATTGAGGACGACCGTTTCCAAACGATCGCGATCACCCATGATCGCCGGCACATCGGGGGAGAAGATAGACTCAAGGCGAACCCCCTGAGTTGCCGCCCGTTCTCGTGCCATGTCCACACAGGAACGGAGCACACAGTTCAGATCGATCGGCTTCAGCGTCGTGGCCGAGCCATGTGAGAGGGCCAACATGCTCTTGGTGATCCGACTGATCCGTTCTGCTTGGGACCGGATCGCCAGCAGATCGCGCTGCATCTCCGCCGGCAGCTTCAGTTCAGAGGCTTCCGCTTCGATACATTCAATCCGGTTGAGCATGATGCCCAAGGGATTGTTAATCTCATGGGCAATCCCGCTCGCCACCTTGCCCAGCGTCGCCAAACGTTCCGAAAGATGGAGCTGCTTCATGTGACGCGTGACCTCGGTGGTCTTTTCCTCTACCCGCCTGGTCAAATCGTTGTTCAACGATTCCATTTCAGCATGGGATGCGTTGAGTTTGTCCGCCATGCGATGCACGGCTGTCGCCAATTCTTCGAACTCGTCTCCTGTTCGAATGTCGAGCGGTCCCCCGTAGGTGCCTCGGCTAATCGCTTCGACCCCCGCCTGCAGCGTTTGGATCGGGCGGGCAATTCTGGCCGCCACATAGCGGCCGATGGCCCACAAGAGTCCGAACATGACGAAGCCGATGATAGCGAGATTGCGGAGCTGATCCCTGATCGGTGCGTAACTTTCGGCAGGCTGTTGCCGGACAAAGACATGCCAGGTATTGCCAGGAACGCCAAGACCCAGTACCGGCGCAAAGCCGACCACGGTATCGCGAGCGCCATGCCCATCGTCCTCAGCGACCCCCCACCCGGGATCGTTGGATACGATCATGGCCATAAGGGGCGCCGCAATGCGGTGAGCCTGACGGGGAAGGATCGGACAGATGAGCGGCTGGCCATCGGCGCTGAACAGCATGGCATGGCCGGTCTGACCGATGCGGATTTGATTGATCATCCCGAAGAGGGTGTCGAACCGGTATGACACCTTGATCGCGCCGATCACGATACGCTGGTGGTCGTCGAAGATCGGTACCGCCACATCGATCGTCTCTTCCGGCGAACGAAAGGAACCGCCCCGCCCGGCTGTGAGACCGCTCAGATAGACCTGTTCACCGCCTCCATCCTGAATCGCTTTCCACCAGGGTTCATCTCCGAAAAAATAATGATCCGGTTCCGATGTAGCCGCGACCAACGCTCCGTAACGGTCTGTGATGAGAATCCCGACCATCTTGTCCCCGTCCCGCACTTTTGTCTCCAGAAGAAACCGGGACAGTTCGCGGTTCAAGAGGAGGGCGGCCACGTTCGTGCCTTGCTCCCAGGCTCGGGCACGATCTTGGATTTGGACGATAGCCTTGGAATGCGCCCCGGGATAGGAACGATTGGCGAGCTCTACCGGCTGGCGAACCCGCAACGGCGCCGAGGCCAGGAGGCGAACCCGCTGGATTTCTCCTTGCACCAACATCGTCACGCGATCCGCCGCCTGAGCCGCAATCGTTTGAAAGTTCCCTCCGATCACATCGCGGAGCGATCGCATGCCCGATACATAGGCGAGGATAAGGCACGTCAGCAACGGAATGCAGCCGACCACGACAATGGCCAGTACGATGCGCCCTCTGATCGTATGAACCGTCACTCGGCTCCTTTCGGCAAGGAGCATATTCTACGCAACGCCGGGCAGAAACCGCTAGCCTCTCATAAGCGTGGCCCAAGATCATACAACCGGCCACAAATACCTTAGAAATGAAAGGAGATGGGAGATGAGTGAGACTGGCCGAATAGAATCGAATGTCGAAATCACAGAAGACTCTGCTGATTTACGTGAAGGTCGGCTGAGAACTGTTTACTTGCGTGGCTCACCCAGCAGGCACCACAAACGCCTAGTTCCTGATTTCTGATCCGTCACCGGTTCGCCGCTGAAGAAGCTGATCTGCCAGGCCACCATATCGTCGGTGGGATGCGGCGTCGCGGTCCAATAGATCCCCGACTTGATGTTGGAGAAGGGGTGGCCGGTCGGCAAGGCGGGATCATGCTGCGAAGCATCGATCAAGGTCTTGAGTTCGTCCACCGATGGAGTGCGCCAGCCCTTCTGCCCACCGACTTCTTTCGTCGCACAACGAGCCACCGACGCCCCCCATACATCGTGCTCCCGATCCGGCTCCTGTTCCCAAATCAAGCCGGTGCTGTTGTCCTTCACGGCGGCACCATTCAGCAACAACGTGAACCGAGAAGAAACAGTGGTGTCGGCTGCAAGGGCCTGACCGGTCAACGCCATCATGCCCAATACGATGAGACAAGCTCGAACGGCTCGCAGACGTTGCATGTTCGTACCTCCTGATCGAGGTCTATGGTAAGAGAGTTTCTGCGGGCGCGCAAGCCGGTTACGGTGAGAGCCTGCGATATTGTTTGAAGAGAAGCAGCCCGCCCCATCCGAACGAAACCAGCATCAGAAGAATGCCGACGTTGTAGGCGAGGTGAGCTAGGCGATGGTCGTACTCCAACCAACCCAACATGGTCAGGATATTGTTCCAGTCGTGCCCGTCCGTTTCTTTTCCCGTCACGCCGCCAAGGAGCATGAGATCCAATGCCCGCGCATCGTTGATATAGGGGGCGATATCCATGAAACTTTCCGCCGTCCACCAGAGGGCCACTGACGCACCGAAGGGGTCGCGCGTCTTGATGAGAAAGGTGCCCAGACAGACGAGCGGCATCAGGACCTGGCCGAGACTTCCACCCAGAATCATCATGAACCGTCCAAGGGGGATAAAGAGAAGATGGCCCGCCTCATGGAACGGCAGATTGATCAGATGGAGGAACGACTCCCCTGTGTAGTTGGTTTCGAGCGGCGTGACGATAAAGGCTCGCCCCCACCAGAGCAACAACAGAAATACCGCAACTCGTCCGGCGAACGTGACCGAGTCGGTCGGCCGATCCGAATCAATGAGCCATTCTTTAGCAAAGGCCACCCAGCGAGAGCGGTTCAGAAACAGATGCTGACGCTGCAATGGGGCAAGCGGACGATACTTCGCAAAGATGATTCCGCACTTCACACATTCTGTCGCTCCGTCGAGCCGATCAGCCTGACATTTTGGACAGGACAGCATTGCGATCTCTATAAGTGCCATAGGCACACTGTAGGGCCGAGTGCTCCACCAGGCAAGAAATTCTCCGGATTGATCAAGACCACTAAATGGTGTCTGCGCAGGCTGCTCAAACCGGCCGTCAGCAAGGCCGCAGCCGATGGAAGCACCGGAGGCGTAGCCCCTGGCTACGTTGAGGATGCTTTCGAGGTGAGAACGAAGCTGGCGACCGGTTTCAGCAGCCTGTTAGTGGAAGGAGAAAGGAATGGGCGCGAAGGTGAGGATAAACACGGCGAACGCGATCCATCCAACCATGGTTCGCCCTCGTCCGAGCGGCACATGTGGATCGAGCACCGGCGGATGGCCGAGACCCCAGATTCCTGACATAAAGGCCCAGAGCCACCAGCCAGGCCAGCCCACGAATCCCAGCATAATCAACAGCGGCACCATGGCAAAGGCGATTGTGCGTTGGCGGGAACCCCACAGGGCGTACGCCACATGCCCGCCGTCGAGTTGGCCAATGGGAATCAGATTCAGCGATGTGACAAATAGACCGAACCAGGCGGCAAAACCAATGGGGTGCAAGACAATGTCGGCCTGAGGAGGAAGCGATCCGACGACTAGCCAGGAGATGAACTGCAAGAGCAGGGGTTCGCCCAACTGCAATCCGTAGGTCGCCGTTCGATCCACCACCGACGACAGGTTCAGGCCGATGACCAATGCCACAACTGCAACAACAAACCCGGCAAGCGGGCCTGCCACACCGATGTCGAACAATGCACGCCGGTTCATGATCGGCCCACGCAGACGGATGATGGCGCCAAACGTCCCGATAAAATGGGGAGGGCCGGGAATGAACAGAGGCAGTGAAGCCGGCACCCCGTGAATGCGGGAGAGTGCATAGTGACCACATTCATGGGTCACGAGAATCCCCAGCAACGTAGCGGCAAAGGGAATCCCGCTCCAAAGCATTTCGTAATGTTTGAGGAGAAAGTCTACGGGTCCATGGAACGGCCCGTGAAAGGCCTGATAGGCCCCGGCCCAGAGCGTGGTAAAGATTGTCACCACAAGGAGGCTGAGGGGCAGGATCCATTTCGAGAAGGGCGTCTCCTCGAATTCGTCGTCCGCGGAATTATCGGCGAGATCTTCTGAATCTACCGCCGTAACCGGCAGTGGTCCGATGCGGTTCGGCTGGCCGTCGTTCCGCTCCTCAAGGCTCATAGTATCTTCTTCAATCGGATTACCGCAAAGCTAACGCGGCACGGCAGACATTCACTGACCACACGCCTAGTACAAGGGAAACCCTGCCAGGATGCTCAAAAGGCCGTCCAGCAAGGCCGCAGCGAGCAACTACCGATAGTTTTTCCAAGCTTGCTTGTTGATTTTTTTTGGAAATAGCCAGGAGGAGTCCCCCACTGCGCGCGTCCAACGAGGGTCTTCTGAGACCGCGCGTTGCGCGAGCACAGGGGACTCCTCCTGGCTATTCCTTCGTTTGCTGGCGGACTGTTTCAGCATCCTGTTAATGATCCAAGGCGAAGGGATTATGATCAAGCTCTTCACGAACCGTCGTGGCCGGTCCATGCCCAGGCAGCAATCGATATTCAGGCGGTAACCCGAGGACCTTGGTCCTGACCGACCCCAGATGGGTCTGGTACAGCGCACTGGGATTCGAGCGGCCGATGGATCCCGCAAACAGAGTATCGCCGACGAAACACATACGTTGAGACTCGGCATCCACTCGATAACAAATCCCGCCAGGGGTATGGCCAGGCGTCGCCAGACATTGCACGCGCAACCGTCCAACAGCAATCGTCTGGCCATCCTCCGGCGCTTTGAGCTGATCGGCAGGAGGTCGCCAACTGAGGAGTTCGACATCCTCAGATCCGAGATACACCGGCGCCTCACGATACTTCAAAATCTGATCGATCCCATCCGCATGGTCTGCATGACCATGCGTCAGACAGATCCCGACCAGACGCAGATGGTGCTTTGATAAGACATCGATCATTGCCGACGCATTGTAGGCGGAATCGATCAACAGCGCCTCTCCGCCGTCATACACCACATATCCCTGCACACCATAGCCATTGATCGAACCCCGTACGGTTTCCACCCACGAGATCGGAGACGCACCAGACGGCTCCCATTGGTCAATCGCAATCTGCTCCAACGGCCCGGAACGAAGTCCCAACGCCTTCGCCAACGCCCGCACCTCGGCGCGATCACGCGGAGGATCGCCTCGCTCCAACGCAGTGATGTCTCCGCCGGGCAATCCCGTCGTCCGGGAGATCTCGGCGACCGACAGCCCCTGCCCCATCCGCGCCTTCTTAATAATGTCTGAAAATTCGTCTTCCAGCGGCATACGATAAATCCTTAGCTATCAGCAGTCCGGCCCCTCTTCTTATTCTCTTATCCACATTCCGAAGGCGTTATTCCCAAAGGCGGGTGGCCCGTTGATCTCCCACTGCGCGCGTCCAACGAGGACCTTTCCTCTACCGATGGGCCCTCCACGCTTGCTCGCCCATTTTCTATTTCTAAAGGGGGTGGCCAGACTGTCCTTCACTGCGCGCATCGAGCGAGCACATTCTGATCGTGCGCGCTCTGCGAGCAAGAAGGATGGCCTGGTTGCCCCCTTCGCTTCCTTCTGAGGCCGCGCGTTGCGCGAGCACAGGAGATCGGCGGGCCACTCGCCACTCTTTTCTCAGCCTACGGAGCCACCTTCACTTCTTTAACTTCCCCAAACCCCGACAGCAACTTCGGCAGGGCCTCGCTGGCCCCGACTGCGACAATCGTCAATCGTTCGGGGTGGAAATGCTTCTTTGAGGCAGCCAGGATTTCCTCTTTCGTCAAGGCCACCACGCGGGCCCGCAACTGCTGCAGAAAATCCTTGGGGAGCCCATCGTATTCCAATTCAATCAATCGTCCGACGATCGCCGACGAACTGGCAAAGGAGAACACAAACGAGTTCACATAGGCCTCTTTCGCTTCTGCCAATTCGCTGTCCGTCACCAACTCGGTCCTCATCCGCTCCATGTTCGCAATAAACCGCGCAATGACCTCTTGCGTCGACGGCAACTTCGTCTCTGCGCGCATCAACCAGACGCCTTGATCGTGTACCCCGGTATTCAGGCGGCTACCGACCGAGTAGGCCAATCCTCGCTTCGTGCGTATGTCGTTGAAGAGGCGGCTGCGGAAGGAGCTGCCTCCCAGGATATCGTTCGCAATCGCCAATGCCACATAGTCCGGATCCTGCTCTTTGATCGACAGGTGCCCGACGCGCAGATGCGTTTGCGACGTATCCTTGTTCACGAACCGGACGACGGGCTTTGGCGTCTTACTCTGGGGCACGTCGGCGATGGCGAGCACCGGCACCTCGCCTTTCTTCCAATCGCCGAACGTTTCGCGCAGCAGGGCCAGCATCGCCGTCTTGTCGAAATCTCCCGTTACCCCCAGCATCATCCCGTTCGGATGAATGGTGTCCCGGTGAAAGGCGACCAGGTCGTCTCTGGTGATACGGGTGACGGACTCGATGCTGCTTTCTCGCGCCGTCGGGTGATCCGCTCCATACAACAGCTTCACGAACTCGCGGCCGACGATGGAGCCGGGATTGTCTTGCCTGCGGCGAATCCCTTCGATGGTCTGCATCTTGGCCAATTCAACCTTCGCCGGTTCAAAGGCCGGTGTCCGAATCAGCCCGGCAAAAATCTGAAGTCCCCGCTTCAAGTCTTTGCTGAGGACATCGAGCGACGCACCGCCGGATTGCCGTCCGATTGAAATACCGACGTCTCCGGCGAACTGCTCCAACTCCTCGTCCACTTGTTCAGCCGACAGACCGCCGCCCCCGCCGGTCCGCATGATGGAGCCAGTGAGCGACGCCAGGCCGACTTTATCCGCAGGATCGAGCCAGCCGCCCGTCCGCATGGTCGCGGTGATACTGACCAACGGCAGCTCATGGTCCTCCAGGAGATAGACCACCATGCCGTTTTCGAGCACCACGCGATCCGGCTCTGGAGGCGTGAACTCAACCGGCTTGAACGTCATCTGCCGCGGATCGCCCAACGCCGGATTGCCGGCACAGGCGGTCAGCGCCGGAACGGTAAAGGCCATGACCATCGCGATCAAAATACCGCATCCCCGTTTCACATTTCGCGGTTCACGTTTCACGTCCCTCATCCCCCTCATTGCCTCACCTCATGCTGCGGCGCCGCCGCAACGTTTTTACCGCCGGCCTTCTTCACCAATGTGGCCACCGTACGGTTCGACTTCGTGAAGTACTCAGTGGCCACGCGTTGGATATCCGCCGGCATGACTGCGGCAATCTTGTCCCTGGCCTTGAGCGCATAGCGCCAGTCGCCTGCTACCGTCTGATAGAGCGCGAGCTGTGACGCCAGGCCTCCATTGGATCGGAGGGCTCGCACTAAGTCTGCATCCAGGTTATTCAGGACCTTCTCAAGTTCTTTCGCAGAGACCGGCTCCCGCTTGAGCCGGTCCAGTTCGGCATAGATGGCCGCCTCGACTTCCGCCGTCGTATGGGGCGCCAGCGGAGTGGCGTTGAGCACAAACAAGTTCGGCGAACGGACCCCAGGATAATTCGAATCGGAATTCACCGAAGCGGCGATCCGCTTCTCGCGGACCAAATGTTCATAGAGCCGGGAGGTGAGTCCGTCGGTCAAGACCGCATCGATGACGTCGAAGACATAGTCGTCAGGATGGCCCAACCCGGGCTTGTGAAACCCGATGGCCAGCGACGGTTCGGCATCGAACTCCACCTCCACGCGACGCTCCCCCCGTTGTGACGGCTCGACGGTGACCATGGAAGGCTGCGGGGACGCAGCCGGTATCTTGCCGAAGGTCTGCTCGATCAGGGCCATCACATCTTTCGGATTGATATCGCCCACGATCGCGATTGTCGCGTTATCGGGACCGTAGTGCGCTTTGAAAAATGCTTCGGTATCGGCCGGCGTGAGCGACAAGATATCCGACTCCCAGCCGATCGTCGGAATCCCATATTGATGGGCGCGGAAGGCGGCAGAGGTGAAGGTCTCGAACAACAGTCCGTTGGGGCTGTCGTCGTTCCGCATCCGCCGCTCCTCCATAACCACGCCGCGTTCTTTGTAGAACTCACGGAGGACGGGATGCGCCATGCGATCGGCTTCGAGCGCCGCCCAGAGGGGCAGACGATTGGCCGGGAGGCTGATCATATAACGAGTCATGTCTTTGCCGGTCGCGGCATTCAGCCCGACGCCCCCATGACGCTGGTAGAGCAAGGCCATCTCATTACCTGCCACGAACTGCCCCGCTGTTTCTTGCAGCTCGTTGAATCGCTTCTCCAACCCCTCAATCGCTGTTCGCTCCTCGGGGCTGGCTGATTTCCCCACACTATTCCGTGCAAATTCACGTTGCCGCTGCTCCAGCTCGGTTCCCACCCGAAACAACTCTTCGAGAACCGGTCGCTCTTTCTCGTAGTCTTTCGTCCCGACCGTCCTCGTGCCCTTGAAGGCCATATGTTCGTAGAGGTGCGCCAAGCCCGTTTGTCCGACCTGCTCATTCACCCCCCCGACTCTGAATGTCATGTTGAGCGACACCACCGGTGTTTGATGCCGTTCGACCATAAGTACTGTCAATCCGTTCGCCAACTTCTGCTCTACCACACGATCCGCCAGACCGGGCGACGCGGCATGCGACAGGTCGAGGCTGAAGGCGAGCGCGAGCAGCAGCATCGAAAAACGTGAAACGTGAGTCATCATATGAATAGCTCCATGAGTTGCTCCGGTCGTTCGATAAACCAGTCCGGCTGACAGGCGTCCATCTTGGCGCGATTCCCCATCCCGTATCCGACGGCACAGACGCGAATGCCGGCGTTATGCCCGCCGTTGATATCGTTGGTGCTATCTCCAATGAGCACGGTGTGCTCGGGCAATACATTCAATTCTTTCATGACATGCAACAGCATGCCCGGCTCCGGCTTCAAGCCGAACCCGTGATCGCCTCCGACGACATATTGGAAATGATCGGCTCCCAACCCTTGAAGAATCACATTCGTGTACTCGATCGCTTTGTTGGTCGCCACCGCCTTCCGCTTACCGGCAAAATGCGTCAGCATCTCTCCAATGCCGGGATAGAAGGTCGTCCGATCGAGGCAATGGGCCAGATACTGGCCTCTGAACACTCGCAAGGCTTCTTCGAACGTGACCCGGTTGCTCTCGCCCACCGACAGACGCAGCAATTGTTTCACCCCATCCCCCACAAACCCGAAGATTTCTTCGAGTGGCCGCTGCGGCAGTCCCAGCTCGGCCAAAGTCAGGTTGACCGAGGTGGCAATATCCCACTTGGACTCGATGAGCGTCCCGTCCAAATCAAAAATCAACAATTCGACTGAGGTCTTTCCCATCATTTTACCTTTCGTAACTCCTCCTGCAACAACGCAAGACGGCCTCGCTTCGCCTGGTCGGGCTCTTTGATCCAGGCTTCGCGCACGACGTTCACCATCCGCTTCTGCCCAACATGGGGGGGCAACATCGGCTCGACAATCCTCCATCGATTGTTGATCGCTTTCACCCGAAACCGGACCTCTTCTGTCACGGCCCCCTGCACAAAACCGGCGGTTTCCAAATATACTGAGCCAACGACCTGAAAGGTGACCGGAATCACGACTTCCAGCCGATCGATCACCTCCCATTGGCGGTAATGTTCCGCCACCACAAAGCCCTTCGTCACGACGACATGTCCCCATGTGGGCTCTTCATGCCAACCCGTGTACGACGCGACCGTTTCGACCGAGAGGGCATCGAGCCGCGCCCCCTTATAATCGAGCGACAGATACCGCTTCACCACCTCTGACGGTGAATGGTCGAGGGATCCGCTCTGCGCAAACCCCTCCCCGGCTGACAGCAGCAGCGCCAGCAACGGATAGAGACACAATAGAAACCGGCTTACCCTGTTGACTGTCATCATGTGCGCGTCATTTCCCAATCTATACCCCGCAAAAGAAACCGGATGCACCGCCCACCTGTTCCACTCACCCGATTTTGTGCAACTTCATCAAATTGGTTTCCCCCGGCTGGCCGATCCTGGTCCCCGAGAGGATCACGATACGCTGTCCCGTGACGGCTAAACCCTCGGTCTTCAGGCGGCGGTCCGCTTCCTCGATCCGCTCATCGGTTTGCGCGATCTGCCGCATCGTATGCGGGATCACACCCCAGTACAGCGCCATCCGCTGCCGGACGGTCTCAAAGGGAGTCAATCCCACAATCGGCGCGGCAGGCCGCTGTTTCGATAGCAAGCGCGCGGTCGTACCCCCTTCGCTAAAGGCCACGATGACGCTCGCCCCGATGACTGAGGCTGCGGAAAAGGCCGAGTGACAAATGGCTTCCGGGAAGGACCCTTCCTCTTGTGGCGCGATGGACGAGCGCACATACCAGGATCGTGACCCCTCTTCTGCGGCCCGAATAATACGGTTCATGACACGAACGGTTTCAACCGGATGTTGCCCAACCGCCGTTTCTCCGGACAGCATGACGGCATCGGTCCCGTCGAACACGGCATTGGCCACATCCGACGCTTCGGCCCTGGTCGGACGTGAGTGGTGCGTCATCGACTCCAACATCTGCGTGGCAGTGATCACAAGTCGTCGTCGTCGGTTGGCTTCGGCGATGATCCGCTTCTGGAGGAGCGGAACCGCCTCCGGTCCCATCTCTACGCCCAGATCGCCTCGCGCCACCATCACGCCGTCCGCCTGATCGAGAATTGCGTCCAAACATTCCACCGCTTCCGGCCGTTCGATCTTTGCAATAATCGGCACGTCGCCGCCCCAGTCGGCCATGAGCTGCCTTGCGGCCACCACATCATCGGGGCCCCTGACAAACGAGAGGGCCACATAATCCACCCCTTGGGCGATGCCGAACCGGAGATCGTCTCGATCTTTGTCGGTGAGAGTCGGCGCGCTGATGCGCGTATCCGGCAGGTTCATACCCTTGTGCGACGTCAGTCGTCCTCCGGTCACGACTCCACATTCGACGGTGCTGCCGATAATGCGATGCGCGACCAGCTCGATGAGTCCATCGTCAATCAGGATGCGGGCGCCTGGCTGGACATCCCGCACGAGATATTGGTACGCCACCGAAATCTCCCGCATGCCGGATGACGCGAGAGACTGTGCGCCGAGTTGACCGCCGGACCGGAGCAGGGTCGTCACGAGCCTCACCGTCTGACCGGCCACCAGATCGATCCCGCCCGGATCGACATCTCCGATACGAATTCTCGGTCCTTGCAGGTCCTGGATGATCGCCACCGCCGCCTGCCGACGATTCGCGGCTTCGCGAATGGCCTTGATCGCACAGGCATGCGATTCGTGAGTCCCGTGAGAAAAATTGAGGCGCGCCACATCCATGCCGCTTTCGATTAACTGATCCAGCACGGCAGGCGAATCGCTGGCGGGGCCGATGGTACAGACGATTTTAGCTTTACGCATAGACGATACTGTTGTTTCCTTTGATCGATCGGAATGAGCGGCCCTGGTCCCCCATTCTTCTCGCGATGATATTCAGGGATGTCATTCTAACAAACGACATCCAGGCCCACAACGCAACCGCCGTTTCAGGCGCGGGCCGCCTCTCGCATTGACGATCGAGGCACTACGGCAGCTCGCTTCCATGCATGCGGGCGAAAATATCCCAATCGAACGGCTTCGGTGCTACCGAGTGGAGTGGGACGGCTTCGATGGTACCGGGCCCGCGATAGGCCAACATGCATCCGACCACACGCTCCGGCTCCTTGACGAGGCGGCGAATCGCTTCGTAGGCCAGATCTTGTCCGATGGTTTTGTCCTCCGGGGTCGGGGGCGCTCCCCGTAACGTATGGCCGAGAATGGTGGCTTTGGTCGCTGGGGCAAGGCGATATTCACCGGCACGCGCCTGAAACTGTGGCCAGGTCGTGAGTGTGCCTGCGACATATTCAACAAGACCGCGCACGCCGCCATCCTGGTGATGGCGATGGGGCGTCTGCTCCGCCACTACAAATAAATGGCTTTTGTTCGGCACACCCAAAGTGCGTTTGAGCGTACCGAGGATGATGTCGTCGATATAGGCGTCGGGGTCTGGATGTTCATTGACCAGGATGCCCTCCGCTCTGGCTTGATAGGCACAAGCAAGGGCGAGATGGCCGGACCCGGCCCCCATAATCTCGACGAAAAAGACGCTGCCCATCGCGGAACTGGTGGCTTTCAACGACTCGATGGATTGATTCGCCAGCGACACGGCTGAATGAAAACCCAGGGAGGTCGTCCCCGCAAGATTATTATCGATCGTGCCGGGAATCCCCACGGCCTGAACGCCAAATCCTTCGTAGAGCGCCCGCGCGCCGCGAAGACTCCCATCCCCGCCGATGACGACCAAGGCACCGTCTTCCATGTATGGCCTGAGATGCCGCATCGTGACCTGTTGCACCTGCTCGCTCTTGAAATCTTCGAAGCGGCTGCTCCCGATGGGACTGCTCGCATGACTGCCCATGCCGCGAGTATCATCTTCCGTCACCGCTTCGATCCAGTTATTGGCCAGACCCAAGAACCCGTGACGAACGAAATAGACCTCCAAGCCAAACCGGTGGCCTGTCACGCGCAGTTCTTTTAACGCAGCGCCGGCCCCGGCAAAGTCGCCCCCAGAGACCAAGGCTACGATCCGCTTGATCTGTCGGGGCTTGAGCGTGATCCGGTCTCTGCGTTCGCGCTCGACCTTCACCCAGGTCTCCCGCGCCGCCCGTTCCCGCGCCGACAGGCCCACCGCGGTGGAATAGCCGGATAAGAGTCCCTGTTCATAGGTCAGCAGGACGACGTTGTCCTGTCCCTCTTTATATTCGCCAAACTCAGTGAAGGCTTCGCGAAAGGGACGAGGATCGAGATAAATCATCAGCGCCCGCAGCGTGGAGCTGTGGCTGTAGAGACAGACGGCCTTCCCTTCATGGGACTGACCTAACCGGCGAAACCCATCCACGATATCCACATAGACATCGAAGAAGGAATGTCCGCCCGGGTAGCTGTAGAGGGGATGTTTGATCAGGCGCTTGGCTGTCTGCACGTCTACGCCGAATGCCTGTGCGGCCTCCTCGGCTTCCAGCTTCTTCTCCAGACCCGTGACCCATCCGAAATCCTGAGAGTCTAAGGCGGGATCGCAGGCTGGTGAGGGCGACTCAGCCTGCTGTTCCTGCGCCTGCATCAGCGCCGCGATGACCCGCTCGTACAGTTGCCGCGTATTGGGGCTGTGGCTTACCAGATGGACGAAGGTGCGCGGATCGAGGTAGTTGTGGATGTGCAGGAAATCCAGTTGTTGCCCGACCAGGCCCAACATCTTGGCCAGGGCTGCACCCACTGCGTCGGCTTTGGGGACGCCTCGCTCAGGATCCAGCACGTTCGCGAGACGACGTCCAACTCGATAGGTGCTGCTCTCCACGCGGGAGACACCATGACGCATCGTGAAGAGGAGCGTGCGGCCGGTTAAGTCTCGCGGCAAGAGCCAAAACCGATCCTCACCAAGATCCAGCACGATACGATCCTCGACCAATTGCGGCGTCAATTGCGCGCGCGGCACGATCGCCACCGGCCGGCGATGCGCCGGCTTCTGCACGGACTCGATCGGCACGCGGAAGAGCGGGCCCAACTCGCCTGCTGCAAGGAGCGCATTCCAGGCAGCGAAGAACACAAGTTCGTCGCCCCGGCAACCCTCATCGATCAACGCGCGACGGGCCGCTCGATATTCCGCTGCCCCGGGGAAGCCCCCTTGCGCAGACTGCACAAAGGCCCTGATCTGCTCCATGGCGTCACGAGTTCGTTGTGGTCGATCGACTGAGGACGTCGAAAGAGGTGGGAGCGTCACTCCCTCACCGGCGGGGCGACGCGCCAACCTCTCCCCGTAGGCCAGAAGTCCTTCGACTGTGACAAACTCAAGCCGGTCCACTGTGGATTCCACTCTATACCTCGTTGGCTCGCCCTGACGTAACCGACCATCATGCCTGCCCATACGGAGATGCCGGACAGGCGAACATTCTCTACAAGATGAACAGGTTGGATGCTACGCTGGCAAATGGGTGATAGCAACAATCCCGGCCCCACAGGCTGCGGAAAAACTTTTCCGGCCAGCACGAACACATTCCGCAGGATGCTCAAACAGGCTATCCAGCAAGGCCACAGCCGATGGAAGCACCGGAGGCGTAGCCCCTGGCTACGTTGAGGATGCTTTCGAGGCGAGAACGCTGCTGGCAGCCTGTTTCAGCATCCTGCTCGCTGGTTCGTTGATCCTCCAAGAACGTGCATGCTAGGGTTCGTCCTCTATTGTGCCGTGCCTCGTGATATGAACGTGACACTATGGATCGAACCTGGAAGGTCTATGGAATAGTCGTCGTCCTTGCGGGACTGCTGCTCTGTGGTCTCACCGGTTGCCCCAACGTCGACTCGTCGCCTGAGCCAACTGTACCATCTGCCTCCGTCTCATCCGTTCAATCCCCAGGGCCGGCTCTTCGCGATGCCACACCACCTCTCGATCGGCTGCATCGAACCGAGCAGGCCCCGCCACAAAAAGCCCGAGACCTCCTAGCGGCCATTCGGCAACATGAGGGCAAGGCCCTCCCCGGCTATATCGGAAGCGGGGCATTTCAGAATCGTGAGAAACGACTGCCTCGCGGTCGTTATCGAGAGTACGATGTGAATCCCAAGGTACGCGGCCGCTCGCGGGATGCGGAGCGAATCGTCATCGAACAAGATACCGGGAAGGCCTACTACACGGATGATCATTACCGAACGTTCACACCGTTGAATGGAACACCATGACATCGAAACTCACATTGCCTGCCTATCTTCAGTCAACGAAGGCCCCCTGGACCTCATTGCTCATCGTAAACGCAGGACAACGCGCTGAATCGCTGATGCATCCACCAACCGGATTTGCCTTGAAAGTCATCAAAGGCGCCAAGTGTCAAACCACCGACGGCCTGTTGCGCGAATGGGCCAGAGCCTTGGATTTTCCGGACTACTTTGGGCACAACTGGGATGCCCTTGAGGAATGTCTGGCCGACCTAGAATGGCTGCCAGCCAAGGGCTATATCCTCCTCATCACGGATGCGGCGCAGGTGTTGCCAGACGACGACGAAGAATACGCAACCTTGCTTGAGGTGTTGCGAGATGCGGGAGAGGCCTGGGGGAACGGACAAGCGGGAATGGGCCAGCCACGAGCGACGCCGTTTCACGTACTGTTCGCTGTATCGGAACGGGAAAAAAACAAACGGGCCCATTGGGGAATGACAGACGTCACGACACAACCGATTCGGAAGCCGGGAACCTAAGCTCTCGTATATCGACGGAGAAATGCACGATCCTAGGGGCGCAGCCTCTTGGCCACGTTCAGAAGGCCTGTCCAGCGGAAGAGCACCGAAGACAATCCGGTCGCTACTCCATAATACGAGGCGGTGCGAACCGATGCCTGCCAACGGGCTTGCACGTCATGGCGATGAAAGACGCAAATCCCATGCGTTTCTCGCGCATCATCGAGGGGCGCCTTCTCCCCCACCAGTGAAGTCACTCCTTCTTGTCGGCACCACGAACACACAATTCTCATCGCTCATCCTTTAACAAATTACTCTCTGCCGTTCCCTGCCATACATGTCTAGTTAGGCAAGACTTAGGCCGCATTCGATTCGTAACATGAATCGACATATTTGCAAGGGATTACGAAAAGTCCCTACCCCTTGGATGTATGATCCTGTATCAAAAATGCTGAGAGGCGTATCTCTTCGGACACTTTTTGGCCCCAGTCGCTCGACCAGGCCGCAGGGACCTGCTCTTTCTTGACCGAGTCTCTGCCACATGGTACTGTGCGCCCCCATTATGAAAACGACTCGTTCTGCCAAACTGTTTGCCGACACACAACTGTTGATTCCCGGGGGCGTGAATAGTCCGGTGCGGGCCTTTCGCTCGGTCGGAGGCCAACCCCGGTTCATCAAACGCGCCAAAGGCGCTCGTCTCTACGATGTCGATGGAAACAGCTACCTCGACTATGTCCTGTCATGGGGCCCGATGATTTTGGGCCATGCCGCCCCCTCGGTTATCAATACGATCAAAAAGGCTGCCGCAAACGGCACCAGTTACGGCGCACCGACCGAGCTGGAGTTGACGCTCGCCCGCATGATCAACCAGGCCTTCCCCTCGATGGAGAAGGTCCGGCTGGTGAGTTCCGGCACCGAAGCGGTCATGAGCGCCATTCGAGTCGCCCGTGGCTTTACGAAGCGAGACAACATCCTCAAATTTGAAGGCTGCTATCACGGCCACAGCGATTATTTGTTGGCGAAGGCCGGTTCGGGTCTGGCCACATTGGGGATTCCTGATTCGCTGGGAGTACCGGCTGACTTTGCCAAGCACACCTTAACGGTCCCGTACAACGACCTCCAAGCGGTGCAACAGATCATCAAGGAACATCGGAATACGTTGGCCTGCATTATTCTGGAGCCTATTGCAGGGAACATGGGCGTCGTGCCCCCGACCCCTGAGTTTCTTTCGTCTCTCCGACGACTCACCGCAGAAAACGACATCCTCCTGATTTTCGATGAAGTGATTTCCGGCTTTCGAGTGGCGTACGGCGGAGCCCAAACGCTCTATGGCATTACGCCGGATCTGACGGTGCTGGGGAAAATCATCGGCGGAGGCTTACCGGTCGGCGCCTACGGAGGACGGAAAGAGATCATGGATCTGATCGCGCCATCCGGGCCGGTCTATCAGGCAGGAACCTTGTCGGGAAATCCGTTAGCCGTGTCCGCCGGGATTGAAACACTCAAGCAGCTCAAAGCCCGCGGGGTCTATAAGAAGTTGGACGAACAATCGGCAGCGCTGGCCAAGGGAATTGGAGAGGCCGCAAAAAAAGCGGGCATATCCCTCACGCAAACCAGGGTCGGTTCGATGCTGGGCACTTTCTTTACGTCAGGACCGGTGGTGAACTGGGATACCGCCAAACGATCAGACACAAAGCGATACGGGCAATTCTTTCACGCGATGCTGGAGCAGGGAGTCTACTTGGCTCCCTCTCAATTCGAGGCCGCCTTCCTCTCAACCGCCCATTCAAGCCGCGATATCGATTACACGGTCAAGGCCGCGCATTCCGCATTTAAGAGCCTCTAATCGCGCCGTTCACCTGGCGCTTCTCGTATCTCCAGAGATACTGCGCTTCATCGTTTCAGATACAGATCGGTACCGCTTAGAGCTGGTCAACGGGACCAGCCAGCAATGCCGCACATAGCTCAAGGGCCCAACGTATTCAGTATACGTTGGGCCCTTGAGCGAAACGATCAAAACCTGACGGAGAGTTGCAGCAACCGCTCTATTCGTCGTCGTCCTCATCCTCCATATCCAACACTTCCTGCCGCTTCTGCTCTTCCATCGCATTAACCAGGAGCATTCGGATAAATAGCGAATAGAGCGAGCCTTTCTCCAGCGTCCCACCTGGAGGAATGGCGATCTTGCCTTCCTTGATCATGCGATCCATCCAGATCTTTTGATCAGGCGCGATCAAGATCGAAAGCTCGACTAGCCCCACACGTCCCATCATATCCATAGTCCGGCCCCCTTCTATTTCGTTACATCTTTCCCATCGACATGCAGGCATTTCAGCATGCGAATTTCTTCATTGTCAACAAAACGGGAACGGCCTACGTCCTTCTGGCATAAACCCTGCTGAGCAACTTATCGCATGGAACGTTTCCGACAAATATTGCGCGTCGTGAGACATGCCCCCTGCAGCTGTCTGCTGGTCTCCCTCTGGACCATACTCTGCTTGGTCGCCATACCTCATGAGGGGCAGACTCAGTCAACCACCGCGCCGCCCTCCTCATTACCCACCACTCCGTTATCACCCGATGCCACCACCACCGACCCACGCTCCTCCTGCGATCTCTGTTGGAAGCCTGAACCACGAGCTGGGAGTACCGTCCGTCCCCATCGACCTCACCGTGAGAAGGGACTCCATCCTCATAAGAAGCCCAAAGGACTACGACGATCCAGCAGCAAAAGCTTCCGATCGATGCTTCGTCGGCAAGCCCCCACATCGCTGAGTGGTGTCGAGCGCACAGTCGACGGTCGGCAAGTCCACGTGGTCGACGGTGACACCTTTCGCTATGGGACCGAGCGCGTCAGACTCCGGGGCATCGACACGCCTGAACTCAACGAGCCAGGCGGACAGGGAGCCAGACTACGGCTGATAGAATTGCTTCGCAATGGACCGGTCCGCATCGTCCCGCATGGGCGAGATCTCTATGATCGCCTCGTGGCCGATGTCTTCGTGAACGGGCAGAATGTGGCTGAGACGCTTCGGGTAGATGGTTTCGCAAAGCCCCACTTTTAAGCCTCACAAGATCCAGCCAAAGACCCTTGGACTTATGTTGTCACCTGATAGGGAGACCTAGGTGAATTATCCGAGCATTGCAATGCAAGAAGAATCTTTCAGGGGCTAGGTCCGACAACGATGGTGTTCGAAAAAAGTGATTCCCACAGATGTGCTCTAACCCTGTCCAGACTCCAGGCATAGAGGAGATGTATCATGTAACAACATAAATCTGGCATGGGCTGAGCGCTGTGGCCAACGACGCGCTGATTGCGCCGGTGTGAGGCGTCATCTACAAAGCAATCGAGCCGGCTCCGGCTTCTTTCGACGCCTCGATTGATTCGCCGCCGCCAGGAAGAAAACTAAGAGGTCAGACCCCTTCATCTCGCGATCTGAGGATTAGGAATATCGCGTGACGTCATAATTCTACGACATCTCTATATTGATCGTGATAGAGACCACGGGCCGCGTTACCAGTATAAGAGGATCCTTGGACTTCTCTCCGGACTCGTGCCAGGATATTGAATGGCTCACATCCTATCCGCAGAATATTCGACATTCTGTCGCTTCCACGATGGTGCTAAGAGACCGGAGACAGGTTTACCAGCCGGATCCCATCCAGCCCCATGACCCCCGGATCTTTCTACTCGAACCTGCGCAGTTTTTCCGAATTCCGAGAGCTTGCACACGACCGCCATTTCTCACCTATTCCGCACGACTGGTTTATTGTAGTCACCGACGTGAAGGAATCTACGAAAGCGATTTGCGACGGACGATACAAAGACGTGAACACGCTCGGGGCAGCGTCAATTGCCACAACATACAAGGCGATGGAGGGCGTAGACTTCCCGTACGATTTCGCCGGGGACGGGGCGACGCTGGCCGTTCCACCTCATCGAATTACGGCTGTGCTCGACGCATTGGCCGCCTTGAAAGCATTGGCACAGGCACAATTCAATTTGGATTTGCGCGTGGGGAGGGTCCTGGTTTCCGAGCTGATCGGTGAAGGAGTGCGGGTCGATGTGGCCAAATTTGAGTTGGCGTCAGGAAAATGCATCGCGATTTTTCAAGGTGGTGGATTGGTATTGGCTGAAAAGAAAGTGAAACACGAGCCCGCAGCCTATGAAGTCAAGGCCTCAACGCAGAAAGACGCAACACTGGACAATCTTTCATGTCGTTGGAATGCCATTCCCAACCGCCACGGCCGCGTATTGTCCCTGCTTGTCCTGGTGCGTTTCGGACGGAGCAAGAAGGTCTACCACGACGTGCTCGAAGAGCTCGATCGCATTCTCGATGGAGGATTGGACCAAGCGAACCCGGTCAACGTACCGTCCATGACCTACAAATCCTTCTCCGAATGCGTTGCCGACGAACGGCGGTACCACTGGTCATGGATCTCATTTGCCTTCCTCGCCAGGCTCCTGGAGATCTTCCTCGCCGTCCTGATTTTCAAGTTCAAGGTTGATCCGTTGGTGATGGACCCCGCTCACTACAAAAATGCCATGCGTATCCACTCGGACTATCGAAAATTCGCCGACGTGCTTCGCGTCGTCATCGACTGCTCTCAAAAGAATGTGGATGACATACGCGCCTATCTTGCGACCCTCTATGAAAAAGGGGAGTTGTATTACGGCCTCCATGAGTCCGATAGCTCGCTCATGACCTGTTACGTCAACAGCACCGACGACGGCCAACACGTCCACTTTATTGACGGAGGGGAAGGCGGGTATGCCATGGCATCGGTCCAACTAAAAAAACAAATCAACTCCAAGGGTTTGTGACAGGCTCCCACCAGGATCGAGCAGGATGAACAACCACTCTTCACTGATTGATGTAAGAAGAGGAATGGGCGAAGCCCGTCGACTCGACGACCATCGGTCCGATCACCACGCGATAAGCCCGCAAATCACGAGATGCAGTGGAGCGACGCCGGCATCGCTGATGCCGACTGCCGATCGAATCCGGTAATTAGGACAGCACGAGAGAGTGAGGAAGGTTACGAGTGAGTTACGGCTTCTTCTTGTTCTTATCAGACGGGTTCTCGGAAAACAGCAACCATCCGAGTACGATGAATCCTATCGCGACACCGGTGATGGCGAGCCAGGTTCCGAGCTTGTCCATTTAATGACTCCTTGTGGGACCAGACTGTAGTGCGGCGACCATCGCCTTGTCGAGGCGCTTCACCTTCCCGTTGCCATCTGTTGCCGCCAGCCGTGCCGAGCCTTCGACGATCACTCGCTGACTTTCCCGTTCTCTAATCATGTGCGAACAGGTGAAGGAGGCTGCCGTCACGTCGGAGACGACCGTCTCGATGACCAGCGTATCGCCATAACGAGCGGAAGACCGGTAATCAACCTCGGCATGTACCACGACAAATACCGTGCCTTCTTTCATAAGCCCGGCCACTGACAATCCTCGTTCTTCAAGATACTGTGTCCGCGCCCGCTCAAAGTATTTGAGATAGTTCGCGTAATACACGACCCCGCCGCAATCGGTATCCTCGTAGTAGATCCTGACTTCCATCTACAGAGCCAAGACTGGAAACTTCGGGAGCGACGCCTCATGCACCCCTGTGAGTCTCAACGCGACGTCATACAACTGCTGGACCCGCTCGGCCTTGACCGGCTCGAAGCCATGACCGAGGACGGCATGGCTGGCCGCGTCGAGCAGCGGCTTCATCGTTGGCCATTCACGCAAAAAGGCTTGGCCCATCTGATCGCCCAATCCGGCCAGCGTACGAAACTGTGCCTGCAACGGCAGTTTGTACTTGCCGTCGAGATCTTCCACCCAGCACGTCCGGCAGGTTTCTCGTAGCGCCTCAGGCAATTGCTCCGGCAGCACGTCCCAGGTTTTGATCTGGTGCTGCTTGAACAGTTGTCGTTGGGCAAAGGCTTCGAGCGCACGAACCAACGAGACCATCGCGATCTCCGGATCATGCGCGCCACGCAGTCGCCGACCGGCATGGGCCAGCAAATCGATAGGCTGCATGTCTTTGACCGGAGCAGGATCGAGCACGAGCCTTTCCAGAAATCCCGCATTCGCTTTGATCGGGGGAAGGACCGCGTTGAGTCCTGGCGGTCCGCCCCACAATGCCGCCATTTCGAAAGCCTTCACGGCATGCTTCAGCTTCTCCCAGGCCTGACGGTACTGGAATCGCTCCCAGAGATCGTAGCCATCTGCCAGATCTGCAAAGGCGCGATAGAGCGGCTTCTGCCCCCCGCTCACCCTAGCTTCGAGCTCGCGAAACAGCTTCGCCGATGCGGCAAACAATCCCCGATTGAACAGCTCGCAGCCCTCGCGGCGCGAGACCGAGGCCGCTTCATCCCAGGGATTGCCCTGCGTCCAGAGAAACGGCTGTCCGGCGATATCGATCCGATCCTCTTCCTGTCCCTCTCGCGCCGGCACGAGCGAGACGATCCGCGAACTGAGAGACAAGGTGGCCAGCGTGAGCGCACCCGCCATGGCCGGAGTCGCCCCGGTTACATCGACGACGAGCTCGCCTGGCTGCACATCCCACGTATGCAACATCTCAGGGAGCGCCTGGGCGAGCGCCCGATAACAGCCGACAAAGTCGTCGGTCTCCGCCAGGACCACCCAATCCCACCGTCTGGGCATATGTTCAATTTTCGGTTGGACGTCGGCTTCGACGAGGGCTTTCGCCCCTTCCGGCAACACAAAACAAAGCGAGTCCGGCTGCAGACGATTAATCGAGTAGACCGCCGCCGCCGTATGGCCGGTGAGGGAGATCACTAACGCTTTCACTGGTTGGTCATGCGCCATTGGGCGCGGACTATACCACAGGACGGCGCAAATTCCTTCCGGCTTCATGCCCTGCCTTCGCCGAAACGGCTTCGCGCAGGCAGGTCGCATCGCTCAAGGCCCCACCCTCCGCATCGGCCGTTCGACCGCCCCATCAGTCTTCGCCTCTCTGAGCCATCGATTCATGATCACGCAACGTGCGTTCTGCTTGACGGTCTCCGGAAACACGCTTAGCAGGCTGTTGACAAAGGCCGCCAGCGGCGTTCTCGCGGCGCGCAGAGGCTCAACGTACTGCGGAGAGTACGCTTCGCCTCTCCGTTTGCTGCGGCCTTGCTGGACGGCCTTTCTGAACAGCCTGCGACGACGTCTGCCAGCAGCTGCAACTGTTCTGACATGCGTATCTCTGCAGTGGCTTGGTAGTTTGTGAACAACCTGTTAGACTTTCCTGACGCGCGACATCCTCACAACTCTTTCGAATACTCAATGAGGTCTCTCGATGATCTGGTGGTATTGGATGTTCTTCGGCCTCGTCCTGCTCGGCCTCGAAATGGCCACGCCCGGGGGCTTCTATATTATCTTCTTCGGACTGGCGGCTCTGATCGTCGGCAGTCTCACCGGCCTGGGATTCGCCCAAGCGGAATGGCTCCAGTGGTTCTTGTTCTCAAGTCTCGCGATCCTATCCTTGCTGGTGTTCCGCGGACCGTTATTGGCCTGGATCAACAAACAGGACAAGGACCTGCCTGCCGTGGACTCACTCGCGGGAGAAAGCGCGATCCCCATTGAAGACTTGCTGCCAGGCGCTACCGGCAAGGCTGAGCTGCGCGGCACCTCCTGGACTGCCCACAATGCCGGGACGGTCCCTTTGACAAAGGGTCAGCGATGCACCGTCAAGCGGGTCGAGGGACTCACCATCTGGATATCGGCGGATTAAGCAGGGGAAACCCGGAACGAACACGAAGGAGTGAATGATGACCGAAGGACTCTTTATCATGCTGGTCTTAGCCTTGCTTGTGTTGATCGTCGTCGGCAAGACCGCCGTCGTTGTGCCACAGCAAAGCGCCTATGTGGTCGAGCGACTCGGCAAATACGCCGCCTCACTAGATGCAGGGTTTCATATCCTCCTCCCCTTCATCGACCGTATTCGCTATAAACATTCGCTCAAGGAAACGGCCATCGACATCCCCGAGCAGGTCTGTATTACCCGCGATAACGTGCAGGTGTCGGTGGACGGCATCTTGTACCTCAAGGTCTTAAACCCTCAGCGCGCGTCGTACGGCATCAGCGACTATAATTTTGCCCTGATCCAACTGGCGCAGACCACGTTGCGAAGCGAGATGGGCAAGATTGAACTCGACCGGACATTCGAAGAACGGACGAACATCAATATCCAGGTCGTCAACGAACTCGACAAGGCCTCAGATCCCTGGGGCGTCAAAGTCCTCCGGTACGAAATCAAGAACATCACTCCCCCGAAGGGCGTGTTGGACGCCATGGAAAAGCAGATGCGGGCGGAGCGGGAGAAGCGGGCGGTGATTCTCACGTCCGAAGGCGAACGCGACGCAGCCATCAACCAGGCCGAGGGCGAGAAGCAACAAGTGATCAAAGCCTCCGAGGCCAAGAAACAACAACAGATCAACGAGGCAGAGGGGGCGGCATCGGCCATCCTCGCCATTGCGCAGGCCACGGCTGAGGGACTGCGCAAGGTCGCAGAGACGATCCAGATCCCGGGCGGTCAGGAAGCCGTTCAGCTGCGCGTGGCAGAACAGTACATCACCAAGTTCGGCGAGTTGGCAAAGACGACCAACACGTTGATTCTGCCTGCGACGGTCTCCGATGTCGGCTCCATGATCGCCTTGGCGATGAGCGCCATCCGGCAGACCGGTCCCCTCACCACCATCAAGTCATAACTGGTCGATACGTCACGTTTGACAGGTGACGGAGGGTTGCCTAGAATCGCGTCACATGAAAGATCTTATACTCAGTGCCTTTGCCGACAGCGCCGCCGTCAAGCAACAGTTCGCGCGCGACTATGCCGATCGTATCGCACAAGTCGCCACGTTAATGGTTGCGGCCTTCCGCCAAGGACGCAAAGTCTTATTGTTCGGCAACGGTGGCAGCGCCACGGATGCGGCCCATCTCGCAGCTGAATTCGTCGGGCGCTATAAACGCGAGCGGGCTCCCCTTCCGGCCATCGCGCTGGCCACCGACATCGCCGCCATCACCTGCATCGCCAACGACTACGGCTTCGAGGAACTCTTTGCCCGGCAAGTGCGCGCCCATGGCCAACAAGGCGACATCGCCATTGCCATCAGCACCAGCGGTAATTCACCGAACGTCTTGAAGGGTGTGGAGGCCGCGCGGGCTTGTGGCCTCACGACCATCGGGTGGACTGGTGGAACCGGTGGAAAACTGGCCGGGCTGGTGGAATACCCCTTCGTCGTGCCTTCGACCGTGACGGCCCGCATTCAAGAAAGTCACATCACGCTCGGCCACGTCCTGTGTGAACTCATTGAGGAACAGCTCCTTGGCAAAGACTCCTGACCGGCAACGGCCCCCCATTACGACCCCGAAGCTGATCGCACCGATCAATGTGACGGATCTCACGACCTATCCGCTCAAGAAGCGGCACAGTAAGGTTCGCGTCGCCGACTTTGCCCGCCCCTGGCATCGAGGGGGCAGCTTCAGCCAGTTCTATCGCTCGCTGCCGGATATCCTCGGCGTGAAAACGTTGCGCGCGGTTGCCAAAGCCATCGCCAAGGCCCATCGCAAGGGCCGGCCGGTCATCGTAGGCATCGGCGCCCACGTCGTCAAGGTCGGGTTGAATCCGATTCTCGTGGACCTGATGCAGCAAGGAATCGTATCGGCCGTGGCCATGAACGGCGCCGGGATCATTCATGATTTCGAATTAGCGCTCATGGGACATACCTCCGAGGAAGTCGACGCAGAAATCGACGCGGGACGCTTCGGAATGGCGGAAGAAACCGGCCGCATGCTGAACGAGGCGATCGTCCGCGGTGCCCACGATCGCGAGGGACTCGGCGAATCGGTCGGCCACTACATCAACCGGCGCCAGGGGCAGTTTCCCAATCGCGAGACGAGCATCCTCGCGACCGGAGCACGGCTTGGTATTCCCGTGACTGTGCATGTCGCCATCGGGACCGACATCATCCATATGCATCCTTCCGCAGACGGAGCCGCCATTGGCGCGACGTCGCTCCTGGATTTTCGGCGGCTTGCGGCCGTCGTCTCAGGGATGGAGGGAGGCGTCTACCTCAATCTCGGCTCTGCCGTCATTTTGCCGGAAGTCTTCCTCAAGGCGGTGTCGCTGGGACGCAATTTGGGCCATGATCTGACCAACATTACGACCGTGAACATGGACTTCCTCGCACACTACCGCCCGCTGACCAACGTGGTACGGCGACCGACCCAGAAGGGCGGGAAGGGCTACTCCCTCATCGGCCACCATGAAATCATGGTGCCGCTGCTCGCCGCAGCCGTGCACGAAGAATTGGGGTAACCCCCGCCCTATGGCTCCACGCCAAGCCCCTCCAGTCACCTCACAGCAGTTGACCAAGATGTGGGTCGATCTCAATACTCGCTACTTCACCGGCCTGCTGCCTCCGATCGATCTCGTATGGAGCCGTCGATTGACCTCGTCGGTCGGTATGTTCGTGAGTCGTCGAGGCCCGAAGCCACGGCTGGATCAAGACGGGCTTCGCCCTCCCGTCACGCGTGAAATTCGCCTCTCCCTTCCCCTGCTCCAACAGGTCGTCCAGACAAGCGAGTATGGGGAGCAGGAGATCGTGAATACGCTCGCGCACGAAATGATTCACCAATGGCAGTTCGACATCCTCAAGCGGCGGCCAAATCATCGCCAGGACTTTCTGCGCAAGATGACCGAGATGAATCGAGACGGGACCCTCGCGATCACTATCTACCATTCGTTGCAGAAGGAAGTCCTCGCACTGACACGATTCGCCTGGCGCTGCCGGCAATGCGGCAGACTGTACCAACGACAACGACGGACGATTCAACCGCGGCGGCACCATTGCGGCATCTGCCGCGGAGCGTTACAAGAATTGCGGTCGGTAGGTCAGCCCCAGCTCGCGGCACCGGCACCGCCGCCAACACCAGCCCCCACTCTGTTGCAGCGAATCCAATTATCGTTTAGGTTCTAAGCAGGATGCTGAAACAATTCGCCAGCATCGTTCTCGCATCGTTCAGACCCTCAACGGGGACCCGGCCGCCTCACTAACTCGGCGGCGCGCACAGACGTGGTGCTCCTTATTCGTCGCACCGTGCGCCCCAGCGGGTACGCCTCGGCCCTTCACTCGCTACGGCCTTGCCTGTGGCGCGGCGCGTCTTGGCGCGCCGGGGTTGGGCGGGTGAGAAGTCTGAACTGTTTGAGCAACCTGCGGGAACGTTCTTCTGTTGTGCCACTAAAGTTTTCCCGCAACCTCTTAACCTCCTGTCTTGGGGATGATCCATGCGCTGGTCTCGTCAGATTCTCTTCGGAGACGTGGATGCCATGTTCGCCTCAGCCGCCGTCCTGGCAAACCCCAGTCTTGCGGGCAAACCAGTCGCCGTCGGTGGTTCCTCTCCGCGAGGCATCATCGCAGCCGCCAGTTATGCCGCCCGTGTGTTCGGCGTCCGCTCGGCCATGCCGACCGGCGAAGCCCGGCGCCTCTGCCCCGACCTTATTCTTGTCCCCCCGGACAGGCCGCTCTATCATCGGCTGCATGAACAGATGCAGGCCGTCATCAACCGACTGCTCCCCGTCACCGAATGGACGAGCATCGATGAGTTTTACGCAGAAACGACGGACATGCAGTCGCTCTATCCCGATCCGTCCAAGCTGGGCCAATGCGTGAAGGACGCGATCTTCGACGCGACGGGACTTCGTTGTACGATTGCACTCGCCAGCGGCAAGACCGTGGCAAAGGTGGCCGCGGATGCGCATAAGCCTGATGGACTGGCGGTGATCGAGCCGGGGACGGAAGCGGCGTTTCTGGCGGCGCGTCCGGTGCGCGACCTGCCGGGCATCGGACCGAAGTCTGCGGCCATGCTGAACGGGCTCGGCATCCACTGCGTCGGCGACCTGCTCGATCCACGACATGAGCCGTTTCTTCGACAACAATGGGGCACCCGCCTTCTCGCATGGCAAGAGGTGGCGCAAGGAATCGATCGCGACCCAGTCGTGGTCGATCGAGCCTCCAAAAGTCTCGGGCATGAAACGACGTTCGAACAGGACACCAGCGATCTGGCCTTCCTGGAACAGACGATCAAAAGTTTTCTCGGGACCTTGGCGCACGACCTGCGCGTGCAAGGACTGGCGGCGGGATCGTTCACCGTCAAACTCAAAGATGCCACGTTCCAAATCACCACGCGACAGCAGCAGTTTGGACATCCGCTCAATTACGATCCTGCCATGTGGCCGGCCGTCCAGTCGGCGCTCCAGAAACTGACCAAGCCGCATACCCGCTATCGGTTGGTGGGCTTGTCGCTGTCCGGCCTCGTGCCCGCGACAGGCTCGCTCTTCACACAGCGCCAAACTCAGGCAATCGCAGCCCTGGATGGACTGATCGAACGATATGGCAGTCGTATGGTTCGACTGGGTGGGATTCCGGAAGAGTAACCAGGCAGGCTCAGCTTGGACGTTGACTGTCGGACGGGCGGACCGAGTTCAAGAACGCTTCCACTTCCTGAATGACCACCGCCTGCTCCTCAGCAGACAGCTTATCCCAATGTTGCCGGAGCGGTTCAAAGTATCGCCTGATAGAGGTATAGAGACTATAGGCTTTCCCGTTTCGTTCATCCTGACTGTCGGCCATGATTCTCGTCCTTTCACATCCTCCGAGTAGGCCAGCAGTCTAGTCAATTCTCCCCGTGGCAGACAAGGGATGATTACATCTCACACCCGTGGCAACTGCGTATTCTGCTCAAAACAGCCACCGATTATGACGAAAACCAGCCACTCACAATGCGACAAACCAGCCGACCGAACTGCCCAAGCCTCAATGAGTTGTTGAATATTGATAGACTTCCCGACTCAGGTAAGGATCGGCACGAGATTGATGATTTCTCGTTTTTCTGAACGGCTGCTTCCGACCCAAACCCGACGTCTACGACCGACCGCTATCAGGTGTTCCAATCGAATGATGGCACCCTCGGTATCCCACGGGGAGTAAAAGAAAGAGCATCCATCGCCGCAGCTTCTTTACGAAGGGCGGCAGACAGCTTAGACAGATCTTGAAAGTCGGCGATGTGGTTATCCGCAGAAAGACCTGTCCTGGTAGCAGCGTGATAGCAGATGCAGATGATGAAAGCAGAAAATGATGGCTCATCGCTTCCTCCAATGACAAGATGGGTTGTTCGATCGTGACCGTGCCGTCTTCGGTGATGAGTTGATCCAGGTTGTATGGATGAGCTGGGACGGTCGGGGCGCTATGAAGAGTGGATGCACCCGAAAGACAATGAGACACCAGATTAATCAAACAGCGGATGAAGGCTCGTATGACGAAGATTCTTGTCATAGACGATGATGTCCGAGACCGAGGCCTCCTAGCTGCCGTCCTCGAGGAAAGAGGATATGAAGTTATTTTGGCAGATAATGGTGGGGCAGGGTTGACGTTATGTCACCGGCGAACTCCTGATGCTGTCGTGTTGGACCTCAACATGCCTGGAATAGACGGTCGGAGCTTACTGCAGCAATTGCGGATACTGCACCCCACCCTACCGGTCGTAGTTTTTAGTGGTCACAGCACTGACGAGGTTGAGCAAGAGATGCTGAACCAGGGCGCCACGGCCTGTATTCAGAAGGCATTTTCGCTCGATCAACTTGGGTCGGCATTGCAGGAGGTCCTACCCTCCCCCCACTCAAGCTGACAGCTGATTCGCATACAAGACGACACAGACCCACTCCAGCCAAGCGTAGCGCGAAGCGCGCACCATCTCGAATGAACGACCGCTTTCAGGCGTGAAGCTTGCCGTAGCGACTGTCGCAAATTGGCCGAATGCTGCCGGAGGCAACTGGCCATTTGCCGTCTGATTTGCGGACAGGATGAGCTAGACTGGACGCACGAGTTTACGCGGGATATACGACCCCTGCGCAAACAGGTTTTATGGACAAAGCGTTTACAATGCGATCACTTTCACACTGATCTTCTCCCTCCATACTCCCCTACCTCTTTCATCAACCGATAGCCAGATGAGGCTTGATCCAGTTTCAAACTTTATTCCCAAGTCTCATACTTTCTCACTGCCAACACTGGCGGACTATTTGAGCATCCTGCGCAAGTCTCTTTCCATCCGAGCACACAGTCGGTATGATGCAGCCATGTCTGTGAAAGTCATGACGAAAGACCAGCTGATCCCGCTTCTGCGTGCGGCGCAGGCCCGGAGCAAACGTATCGTGTTCACGAACGGCTGTTTCGACCTCATGCATGTGGGCCATACCCGTTACCTCCAGGCGGCGAGAGATCTCGGAGACCTCCTGGTCGTCGCCGTCAACAGCGATGACTCGGTCAGGAGCTTGAACAAAGCACCGGATCGGCCGATCGTCCCGGAGACTCAGCGGGCGGAAGTGGTCGCCGCTCTCAGTTCGGTCGATTATGTGGTCCTCTTCAACGAACCGAACCCCCACAGTTTGATTGCCGCCTTGCAGCCGGATGTGCTCGTCAAAGGCGGAGATTGGGCGGTGGAACGGATCGTTGGCCGCGAAATCGTCGAAGCCCGCGGCGGGGTCGTCCGTACTATTCCCTTAGTCCCTGGCGTCTCCACCACGACGCTGATTCAACGTATTCGCTCAACCTAGCAGGATGCTGAAACAATTCGCCAGCGTCGTTCTCGGCTCATCGAAATTCTCAACGTACCCTCATGGGTACGCCTCCGGTTTCGACTCACCTCCGGCCTTGCTGACAAACTGTTTGAGCATCCCGCTAAGCTCTTCTTTTATCATTCGATGCCCTGTCGGCCATCAAAAAAACTGCCATGAAAAGCTAGCTGCTCTCTAGCCCATACACCATGTCCGAAACGATCTCTTCAACATCAGCATCCCAGTGGTTCGTTCCTGTCGCTGCGGCGCTAGGAGACGGAACAGGCCGCCCCTCGGTCGCAGGCTTATACGGCTCCACCGCCGGGCTTGCCCTCACCATGCTCCTGCATCCCCAGATGGGCAAATTGGGGAGTCGGTCCTGGCTGATCGTCACCGGGTCGGACGAGGCGGCTGAACGCCTCTTTGATGACCTGCGATTTTTCCATGACCTCATCGGCCTTCCCACGGCTCCCCTCGCGCTGTTCCCGAAATGGGAAATCTTGCCCTACGAGAACAACGCGCCTCTGGTCAATCTGGTTGCGCGCCGGATGAATGCCCTGCATCACATCCGGACCACCCCACAGACCTGCCTGGTCACCTCGATCGCGGCGCTCATGCAACGGCTATTGCCCGTCGAGACGTTTAGCCACACCACCCTGCAACTCAAGCTGGGCGGCACGATCGAACGAGAAACCCTCACCGGAGGATTGTTACGGCTCGGCTATCGGCAGGTCTCGGTGGTGGAAATTCCCGGAGAGTTCAGTATTCGAGGCGGCATTGTCGATATTTTTTCGACGGCCTATGCCGACCCGCTACGAGCAGAGTTTCTTGGCGAAACCATCGACTCGCTCCGCCTCTTCGATTCGGCCACGCAAAAGTCCATCAAGAAGCTGGATCGAGCGATCGTCCTGCCCGCACGGGAATACTTGCGTGCCGAGACGTCGCCGGACGCCCTTGCCCCCATCCCTGCGGATGCAGAATGGCACGCACCGGATCTGTATCCCCGTATGGACACCCTCTTCGACTATTTTACCGAACAGCCTATCTTGGTCATGGATCAGCCTGCCGGATTGAAAGGGAGCTGCGAGGACCTCTGGGGTAAAATCGACGACGGTTATCTCCGCCATACCGACCGGGAGTCCCTCGCACCTTATCCATCACCGGAACGATTGTTTCTCTCCTGGGCTGCGCTCTTGGATTACACGAAGCGGTTGCCCGCCCTCGCACTCGAGCCGCTCACACCAAGCGATGCATCCTGGAGTCCGGTCCTGACTTTTCCCGCTCAGAGCCCGGCCAGCGCAGGCCTCGGGGCTCGCGGCATGCCCTTCAGCCAGACCCTGGCCATCATGGATCGCCTGCGGGATGAATGCCGCGTCGTGCTCGTCGCGAGAAGCCGCGGCCAGGTCGATCGCTTGCTGGCGCTCTTGCGCGAACACGATGTGCCGGCGACGGAATGGACTGCAGGAACCTGGACCGCGACCGGAAAAACCAAAGCGCCGTTCTACGTCTTGCACGGCGATCTGTCCGCGGGGTTTCTCGCTCCTGACTTGCGCCTGGCGGTACTCACGGAAGAAGAACTGTTTGCCAAGGGCGCACGCCACAAACCCCAGGCCAAGAGTAAAGCCGCGACGTTCCTTTCGTCGTTGGAAGATCTCAACGTGGGCGACTATGTCGTCCATGTCCAACATGGCATCGCCCGGTATCAAGGTCTCAAGCGCCTCTCGGTACAGGACTTCGACAGCGATTACTTGATCCTGGAATTCGCCGGCGGGGACAAGCTGTATGTCCCCCTGGAGAAACTCAGCCATGTGCAGCGGTATAGCGGGGCAGACGGCCATGGCCCACGTCTGGAACGGCTCGGCGGAACCAATTGGGCCAAAACGACCGCGCGCGTCAAAAAGGACATCGAGGAGATGGCCCATGAGTTGGTCGACCTCTATGCCAACCGCGAACTCGTCACGCGCCATGCCTATGGATTCGACAGCACCATGTACCACGAATTCGAAGCCGCGTTCGAATATGAAGAAACGGCGGATCAGCTCAAAGCGGTCGAGGACATTACCCGCGACATGGAGTCCAGCAAACCGATGGACCGATTGGTCTGCGGCGACGTGGGGTACGGAAAAACGGAAGTGGCCATGCGGGCGGCCTTCAAGGCCGTGGAGGCCAATCGCCAAGTCGCCGTGCTCGTGCCCACAACCCTCCTGGCCCACCAACATTACGACAACTTCTCGGAACGGTTCGCTCCGTTCCCCGCACGCGTGGCCCTGCTGTCCCGTTTCCAATCGCCGAAGGAGGCCAAGGCCATTCTCAAAGACGTGGCGGCCGGGGATGTCGACGTCATCATCGGAACCCACCGGCTCGTCCAGAAAGATGTGTTGTTCCGCGACCTGGGTCTCGTGATCATCGATGAAGAACAATGGTTCGGCGTCAAACACAAAGAGCGATTGAAACAACTCCGCACCCAGGTCGACGTCTTGACGCTTACGGCCACCCCGATTCCCCGCACCTTGCAAATGGCCATGGCAAGCGTACGCGATCTCTCCATCATCGAAACCCCGCCGGCAGGCCGCCTCGCCATTCGCACGCAGGTGGTCCGATTTAGCGACACACTCGTGCGAGAGGCGATCTTGCGGGAGCTGGGACGTGGCGGGCAGGTCTACTTCGTCCATAACCGGGTCGAGACGATGGAAAAGACGGGAGCCTGGCTCCACCAATTGGTGCCGGACGCGCGCATCGTGATGGCCCATGGGCAGATGAACGCGAAACCGCTTGAAGCCGTGATGTTGAAATTCTTCCGGCGGGAAGCCGACGTGTTGATCGCCTCGGCCATTATCCAATCGGGCATCGATGTGCCCCATGCCAACACGATCATCATCAATCGTGCTGACATGTTCGGCCTTGCACAGTTGTACCAATTACGCGGACGGGTGGGCCGGAGCGGCGATCAAGCCTACGCCTACTTCCTGGTACCAGACGAAGGGCAACTGAGCGAGGACGCACAGAAACGCCTGACTGCGATTCAGCAATTTACCGAACTGGGAGCCGGCTTTCGGATCGCCGCAGCGGATATGGAAATTCGAGGCGCCGGCAATCTCCTTGGCAAGCAACAGTCAGGACATATCGCCGCCATCGGACTGGACCTCTACATGCAGATGGTGGAGCAGGCCGTCCAGCGCCTCAGAGGCCAGGTGGTGGAAGAAGAACCGGATCCCGTACTCCGGCTCAACGTTTCCGCCTTCATCCCGGATGCCTATGTCGCCGATCCTCATCAGCGCCTCTCTTGTTACAAACGGCTGTCGTCCTGCACCCAAGTCGGAGACCTCGCATTGCTGCATGGCGAAATCCAGGATCGGTACGGGCTGGCCCCGGACTCCGTCGAGCGGTTGTTCGAAGTCATGCAGGTGCGGCTCCAGGCCAAAGCATTGCGCCTAGCTGCCATTGAGCTCAAATCCCACTCCGTCGTTGTGACGCTCGACGCTAAGAGCAAGGTCTCGAGCCAGGCGATTCACCGGATGATGGACCGGTACAAGAAACGCGTCTGCTTCCTGTCTCCCCTCTCGTTCGAGCTCCAAATGCCGCACCAGGATTGGCCTTCCATCTTTCGAGAACTCACCGCAACCTTGCAAAGCCTGGGAGTCTGTGATACCAACACAACAGTGCCTCCGCGTCCATCTCGCTAACAAGGTCTTGTGCACTTATGATTCGATCATCGAACGGTTCCATCAACGTCGTCGCGGTCCGCCTCGTCTGTCTGCTCGCCGGCGCCATCGGCGGCGGTCTCGTCCTGCTGACCAGTTGTACGCCTCCGCCAGAGGAAAGTGTGTTGGCCCTCGTCAATGGCCGACAGATCACACAGAACGAATTCGAAACCCGCTGGGGAGAACTGGCCGACGCGACCAGGGCGCGGTACGAGAAAGACGGAGGCAAGCGCCGCTTCCTCGACGAGCTCATCACCCGCGAACTGCTCATGCAGGAGGCGCGTAAACAGGGACTCGATCAGAACGATGCCATCCGCGATCGCGCGCAACGCTATCGGGAACAATTGATCCTCGACGAACTCCTCAAAGATCGCATCAAGGCCAAAATCGAACTCTCAAAGGAGGAGTTGGACGCCTTCTACGAGAAACATGCCCATGAACTCCTGACACCCTTGAAGGTCCAGGTATCGCAGATGTTGCTGCCCAATTTCCCCGCCGCGAAAGATCTCGAAAAACAGGTCAACCAGGGCGGCGACTTCGCCAAATTTGCGCAACGCTATTCCCTCGACAACAAAACGAAGGCCAAGGGGGGCGATCTTGGCCCCTATCACAAGGACTTGGTCATTCCCGAAGTTGACGATGTCATTCATACCCTCAAGCCCGGCATGGTCAGTGCCCCGATCAAGACGGACGCCGGCTATTACCTCGTCATGATCACGGCACTCGATAAGGAAATTATTCAGGCAGATTTGGCCGTTCGTGAGCGCCTCCGGCAAGAACTGCTCAACGAAAAACGCCGAAAACGTTTTGACGATGTGATCGCCGACATCCGCACAAAGGCGATCATCCGCCTCGCCGACGCCTCCCGCTACGTGGCCGACGACGTCGGCACACACTGACGCCTCGCGGATCGAGATGGCCTGCATTCCGACTCCTCAACGCCTTCACAAATCGTGTACAATCTCCCGGAACCTCGTCGACCGGCCGATCTCGACGGCATAGGACGAGCCTCCTATCCATAATCGCGTTCCGTCCGTTCATCACGATGACACCACACGGGTTACGACTCACAGTCTTCTTCGCATTTGCACTGATCGCACCGGCGGCCCTTCTTTCGGCCGCGCAGGTGGAAGATCGGATCGTGGCAATCGTCAACTCGGACCTCATCATGCTATCCGATATGAAACGGGAACTGACCCCCGAGCGGGAGCGGATGCAGAAAGAGTTTCACGGCGACATGCTCGCGCGGCGACTCAAGACGGCGGAATACATGGCGTTGACCTCGATGATCGAACGCAAGCTGCAACTTCAGGAAGCGAAGACCAGAAGCGTCGAGGTCTCCGATCAGGAAGTTCGACAAGCGGTCAAGAATATGAAGCAACAGGGGGAAACGATCGACGAGACGAACCCGGCAAACATGAAAAATGTCCGGGAACAGCTGACCTTGCTCAAAGTCGTCGATCGCGAAGTGCGAAGCGGGGTGATGGTGGCAGACTCCGACATGAAACGATACTTCCAGGGGCACCGCGATCGATTTGCGCTCCCGGAGGAATATACCCTCAGCCAGATTCTCATCCTCTCCCGGTCACCGGACGATATGGCCGATGCCAAGGAAAAAATGCGTGACGTGATGAAACGGCTGAAGCAGGGGGAGTCCTTCGAAGACCTGGCACTGCAGTATTCAGACGGCCCAAACGCCACTCGGGGAGGGCGCATCGGCCTCGTACGGCAGGGAGAGCTCTTACCGGGAATCGAACGAGCCATCACGAATCTCGTACCCGGCGGCATCTCGGATGTGATTGAAACCTCGGAGGGCATTCACGTCGTGCGGCTGGATGACAAAAAACCCAAGCAGTTCCGCCCGTACGAGGAAGTCCGCGTTGAAATTCAGGGGCTCGTCTTTCAGCAGAAAAGCGAAGATGTCTTCCAAGCCTGGCTAGCCGACCTCAAGAACAAGGCCTATATCGAGATCAAGTTTGAAGCTGCTCCTTCAGGGCCGCCCACAACCGGTCCCGCCCCTCGCCCGTCGACGACGAGTAAGGAATGATCGTCCCGCCTTCAGCCAATCCCAGCCCTTCATGAAGCCGGCGCAATGCACTGACGCGCTCACTCATTTTCAACTTGTCGACTTTCGTCGCCACGACGATGGGGGGGCGTCCGACGGACAATAACCATGCGATGGTTTCACGATCCTGTTCGCTCAACACCCGGCATTCGACCAAGACGACCACCGCGCTGAGTTGCTCACTGCCGTTGAGATACTGCTCGATCAACGGCGCCCATTCAGCCCGCAACGCTTTCGACACCCTCGCATATCCATATCCAGGCAAGTCCACCAAGACGAACCGCGCCAACCCGGGGTCGTCGCTGGTGACCTGGAAAAGATTGACCAAGCGGGTCTTTCCCGGCGTACGGCTCACCTTGGCCAGCCCTTTGCGCTGCAAGAGAGAGTTGATGAGCGAGGATTTCCCGACGTTCGACCGCCCGATGAAAGCGACTTCAGGGAGCTGACCCTTCAGAAACTGTTCTGGACCCGCACAACTTCTGATAAACTCTGCATTCAAGATTTTCAATGGTCACCCTCATAGATAGGCAAGGAGCACGAGGCGAGAAGCGAAGCAAGGCACGTATCAGCCCCCTTACCTCTACCTTGTGCCTCGCACCCTGTCATACGCATCGGACTATGAGGAAGTCAACCAAACAATCCCGCTCCCGCGTGAAGGTCTTCCTGATTCTCGGACTCTGCCTCCCGATCGGGGCGGTCCTATTTCTCTGGCTGCTCACCATGCCGGACGTCTCGATCTTACGCGCGACCAATCCACCCGTGACGGCACTCATGGAAGCACGACAGACCCAAGCCGAATCACAAGGCCACAGCACCAAACGCCATTGGATATGGGTGCCGCTCTCTCGTATCGCTCCCTCACTCCGCCAGGCGGTCGTGGGAGCGGAAGATGCGGCGTTCTTCACCCACGAAGGATTCGACTGGGAAGGGATCAAAGAGGCCGCCAAATATAACCTCGAGGCGGGTGAACTCAAGCGCGGCGGGAGCACCATTACCCAACAACTGGCCAAAAATCTCTATCTCTCCTCCGAACGATCCTTGTTTCGGAAGGCCCGGGAAGCGTTGATCACCCGCTCACTCGAACAGCAACTCACGAAGGAACGTATTCTCGAACTGTACCTCAACGTCGCCGAATGGGGACAGGGTGTCTACGGAGCGGAGGCGGCAGCCCGCCACCACTTCAAGAAATCCGCACGTGACCTGACGCCCGATGAGGCCGCCTGGCTGGCGGCCATCTTACCCTCGCCCAGGCGATACGATCCGATCAGAAAAACAACGGCCTTGACTCGCCGACACGAACGGATTGTTCGTCGGATGAACCAGACGGCGCATCATGACATCAAGCCTGAGTAAAGACGGATACCCGGCATGAGAGGCGCTTCATTCGTGCAGGTCTGCGGTCTCATTGCCACCTGCCTCGTTCCGCACCTCACGCTCGCCGAAGATCCCGCGAAAGAATTCTCCGTCTTGACAACCGATGAAGTCGTGATATCCGCAACGAGAACGGCGGAGCCGATCTCGCAGAGTGCGTCTGCCATCACCGTGCTCACACGTGAGCAGATCGAGCGATCTCCCTATCCTGGCGGACATCAGTTGGACGATCTGCTCAGATCGGTTCCAAGCGTCCAGCCTGCGACGCTGAGCAGTCGCTACAATCATCCTACCGCTCAGTCTGTGACGTTGAACGGCTTGGGCACTCGTCGTACCTTGGTGCTGCTCGATGGTGTTCCGCTCAACGATGGGTTTGGAGGATGGATCAATTGGGGCTTGATCCCGAACGACATTGAACGGGTCGAGATTGTTCCAGGAGGGGCCTCGAACCTCTACGGTACCTGGGCCATGGGCGGTGTCATCCACATCATCACGAACACCCCGGCTGAGGGAACAGGATTCAAGGTGGACAGTCAGGCCGGCACACTCAGCACGTATCAGCAGGCGTTGAATGCCCGGTACGGAACCGACCGATTCCGTTTTTCGATTGGCTACCGTTGGTTTCATACGAATGGGATCATTCCGGTCCCGGCCTATCAGCAAGGGCCGGTGGACAGGACGAATGACTCGCGGCACGAACTGCTCAACGGCAGACTGGCCTGGTTACCGTCAAGCAGAACAACCGTTGACCTCTCAGGAAGCCTGTTCCGGGAAGACCGGACATTTGGAACCAGCCTCAGCCTGGCTTCGAGAACGATCGGCAACATCGCGCTCGGGCTGCATAGCGACCAGGGACAAGGCGGTCGATGGGAAAGTAAACTGTTCGCCCAATGGCAGACCTTCCGGAATCAAACGTCCCAGATCACACCAAACCCGCTCCTGCGCCTCGCAGAGTTCCGCAATCTGATTCAGACCATTCCCAGTAACGACTTCGGCGGGTCACTGCAATGGACCGGCAGCCTCTGGGGACCGGATCGGCTGGTATTAGGCACCGACGCGCGAACGATCATCGCACAAGCCATCGACGATCTCTTTTCCTCGGGAGGCTTCACCGGGCAAACCTTGGCCCGCGGACACCAGCTCGGGTGGGGCCTGTTCGGGGAATGGATCCTGCCGGCGACAGAACGCTTGACCGTCACGCCAAGCCTCCGGGCCGATTGGTGGAAGAACTACAATGCGAGAAGCGAATCTCCGACTGCGACCACGGCCTTTCGGGATAACACCGTTCAGGTCGTGAATCCGAAACTATCGGCGAACTACGCCTTGACCAATAACGTCCGCGCGGGCGCTTCGATCTATCAAGGATTCCGGGCCCCGACGATCAACGAACTCTACCGGGGCTTTGGATTTAGCGGGTTCAGCTTCCTGCCCAACGATCAACTTCGCCCTGAGCGACTGACGGGGGCGGAGGTCAAACTGGAAGGAACCCTATTGCCTGACCGATCGTTCAGCTGGCGCCTGTCGGCCCATCGGGACGAAGTCAAAGACCAGATTCTCTTCCTCTCACAAGGACCGGCAGCCGCCCAACGGCAGAACGTCGGTAGGACTCTATCCACTGGTGGAGCGCTGGATCTCTCGTATCGGGTCACGCCGCTCCTCTCGCTGAGCTTCGGCTATGCCTATGTCGATTCAGCCATCACCAGCCTTCCAGGAGCGCAGGACCGAGAAGGCAAGCGAATCCCGAACGTCTCGCGGAACCAACTCACTGTCGGCACGACCGGCGGCAGATCCGACTGGGCAGAGATCACGATCATGGCCCGATATCTCTCGCGCCAATACAGCGACGACTTGAACCTGCAACCGGTGGCCGATTTCGTCGTACTCGACGCGTCACTCCAGCATGAGATTCGAAAAGGGCTCAGGCTGGTTCTCAACGGTGAAAACCTCACCGACCGGCACTATATTGCGACACAGACCGGTTCGATCAAGACGCTGGGGAGCCCGCTCCTGATCATGGGCGGGATACGCGCCGAATACTGAGCTTTATTCGAGAGGCGAGGAATCACCGATCTCGGACGAACCCTGTTCGCCAAAGATCGCCGACTCATGCAGGTAATGTTTGAATTCGAGGAGGTTCCCGGAGGGATCTTCGAGAAAGAAGGTGTGGTGTTCGAGGCTGGTGCCGGGGAACCGGAGACGAGGCTGTTGGTAAAAAGACAAGCTGTTTACCTGAGCCTGCTCCAACAACCGCTGCCACGAATCTTTCGATAAAAATACCAGGCCAAAATGGCGGGGATAAATGCCCTGTTGCGGCGACAGGGGCTCCGCAGTCAGATGGGCCACAAGTTGGTGCCCTGCCAGTCCGAATAGGACCGCGCGGCTCGATTCACGCCCCAACGTACAACCCAGTCCTTCGACATAGAAACGTTTCGCCGCCGCCACATCGTGCGTGGGAAAGGCCAGATGAAACAATGCATCCTTCATGGAAACTGCCCTCGAACCGTAGGTGTCCCCCTCCCCTTCCACCAGCCCGCGGCCATATAGGGCGTCACATGCTTGATGGCACATCGTCCGTCCGGCGAAAGGACTAAGGCCCCGGCCGACCCTTGGACCCGAGACACCAACATACGCAACACCTGTCGAGCTGCAACTGCAGGACTTTTCCCCATCGCTAGATAATCGCAGATGGTCTTGGCGATGACAAGACGGATGATCCCCTCTCCGACACCGGTCATCGACACGGCACCGCTCTGATTGTCCGCATACACGCCGCAGCCAATAAGCGGACTGTCGCCAACCCTCCCAGGCAACATCGAATCGACGCCCCCGGTCGATGCCCCTGCCGCCACCGTTCCAAACTGATCCAAGGCGACCGCGCCGACGGTTCCATGCTGGTCCTTGCCGGCCTTCTGAGATTGTAACATCGCGCGATAGAGCCGCATCGTCTGCGCGGCGGACGTTGAGGGAAAAGATCGACCGGTACTCCGGCGAGGCGACCGCGCTTTGGGCAATGGAGCCAATTGACAATATTGCGCAAATTTCGAGGCCTGGGGTCCGACGAGCAAGATGTGAGGGGTCTCCTCCATGACCAGTCGGGCGGCGGTAATCGGGTGCAGAATCCCTTCGATCGAAGCGACCGCGCCGGCTCCGAGCTGCGCCCCTTCCATGATCGAGGCGTCCATCCGCTGCACGCCATCGAGCTGGCGATTCGCCCCTCGCCCTGCGTTAAACAGACCGGACTGTTCCAAGAGACCGATCGTACATTCGACGGCGATGAGGGCAGGGCCTCCCTGCTCAAGAATGGCATAGCCGATGACGAGCGCATCGGCCAGGCAGGTGGCCTGCGTCGGCGTCATGCGTCGACGACCTGCGCCTCCATGGGCAAGAATGAGGGGAGCGGAACTGGTCAATTGAGAAGTAAATCCCGAACCTGGCGGTAGGCCGGATCTTTCATACGGTCCAAATCGGACCGCACAAATCCCAGGCCGGTGACACAGAGCTCGAAATTATCGGAGAGTGTACGAAACAGCGGGGGCTCCTCCCCTGATGGACTGTCGGCCATTTGCGCAACAATTCCATAGGAACGTTTTCCTGTCTTCATATAGTCCACGAGAAAATCTTTGTGGTAGATCATTCCTGCCGTCTTGAGGCGGCGCAGGTATTCCGGAAACAGGCCCGCCATGAACAGTGTAAAATCTCCGATGTGCTGATGCACATCGCGCTCACGATCCATCGACTGCGCCTCGAGCAGCACCTCGGATTCGAACAGGAGATCGACCACCGTATCGACCGGTTGGTCTTGCAGATTCCTGATCTTATACAAATGGTCAGTGTGGGTAAAGTCGACCAGCAGGTTGGAGACGTAGCTGGTGACATTGACGTCGGGCCACCCGAGATGTTCCGTGAAACTCTTCTCGGTCAGGGCGCCGAAAAACTGCCGGAGCGGATGCCGTGGCGGAACTTGCGTTCTCATATCCACCTCTCACACATTCCGAAGACTCGTGAGTTCAGTATAGCAGATGTTCTCAAACGTGCCGATGTCGGCCCATGATTCTTCTATCGGTCTTCACACAAAAGACTTGAGCGCGATACAATCAGCAGGACCGAAAGGCTGTTCAAAAAGACCGTCCAGCAATGCCGCAGCCGATGGAAGCACCGGAGGCGTAGCCCCTGGCTACGTTGAGGATGCTTTCGAGGCAAGAACGAAGTTGGCGGGATTTTTCAACAGCCTGCTAACTCACGCCACGGCTATCCAAGACAAAGGTCACCGGTCCGTCGTTCAATAGATCGACCTGCATGTGCGCGGCAAAGATACCGGTCTCAACCGGAGTCCCCTGCGCCCGCAATTCCGTAGCGAGCGATTCATAGAGACGCTTGGCTTCGTCAGGCGGAGCCGCCTCCTCGAAACTCGGTCGCCGCCCGTTCGTCGTCCGTCCGAGGAGCGTAAACTGGGAAACCAACAAGACCGATCCGCCAACGTCCGTCAACGAGCGATTCATCTTTCCCTGTGCATCGGAAAAGATCCGGAGGGTGCGAATCTTCTCGACGAGGTACCGGCTATCCGTCTCCCCGTCCCACCACCCGACCGTCGACCTCAACTGCTGCTCTCGTCACCCGCTGAATCACCGCCTTCATACATTACCGTTCCGGCCGAAGCTGCGCGATCGTGCCCTCAAGAGTGAGCAGTTTGCGTTTCAACGGCAGACCGCAGGAAAATCCACCAATCGACCCATCATGTGCCACGATCCGATGGCATGGAATGATAATCGGCATCGGATTCGCCCCCACGGCATTACCGACAGCACGGGCATAGTGGCTGCCTCCCACGCGCATAGCGACCCATTGATAGGATCGCAGCCTGCCATAGGAAATGCTCAGCAGCGTTCGCCAGACCTTTTGCTGAAAGCTCGTCCCTCCCGAGAGGTCGAGCGGCAGATCGAAGGATTGACGTGCTCCGTCGAGATAGTCGATCAATTGGGCCTGTGCCTCTCGCAATCGTGAAGAGGCCCGGCCCTCCAGTAACTCCACAGAGTCCGCTGGCAGCTCGGATAACAGGGCCCGGCGCGACACCCGGGGCATCACCATCGCGTCAATACCTTTCGACGATTCGGAAATGCCCATCCAGCCCCATCGTGTTTTGAAGACGATCGCCTGATGCATGTATCACCTCAACGGCCGATCACTCGCCCCAATTTTTTCCGTACCATTCCCCACACAAACACAAGCTCTTCAGAATGCAGCAGAGCATGGACGCCCAGATAGCCGCTCACGCTCAAGCCAATTGCCATCGTAAGCATGATCGACTTCTCGAGCCAATCACCGGGATGCGCCCACACCTGCGCTGCCGCAACCCAGCCACAGATCGCAACCAACGGCACAGAGGCGACCAGCACACGGAGCGACGAGCGTCCCACCGAGCCCCACTCGATGCCGCCTAACCGGCGATGCAGCACCCCGACTAAGATCCCTCCATTCACCATCGCCGCCAAGGCGGTGGCCAAGGCCAGACCAGCCGGACCAAGCGACGACATGAGTAGAAGTGAGAACAGGAGATTGGCCGCAACGGCAATAGCTGCTGAGATGGCCGGCGTCCGCGTATCTTGCAATGAATAAAAGGCCGAAACAATGATACGGACTCCTCCGAAGGCCCAGAGACCGACGGAATAACAAAACACCACGAGCGCAGTCTCAGCCGTATCGTGCGCCGTGAAGGACCCATGCTCGAAAAACAGATGGATGATCGGTTGCCGCAGGAGGATCAACCCCAGCATCGCTGGAAGAATGATGAACAGGATCATGCGCAAGCCGAATCCCAATGTCTCCCGCAATTCTCCCAACGCGCCGCGCGCGGCCTGAGCAGAGAGGGTCGGCAAGATGGCTGTAGCCAATGCCACACCAAAAATTCCGAGCGGAAACTGAATCAGCCGCATGCCGTAAAAGAGATAGGTCGGCCCGCCTGCAAAGAAAGAGGCGAGGATCGTGCTCACCGTAATGTTGATCTGTGTCACCGACAGACCGAGAAGCGATGGGATCATCAGCGTCCCGATCCGCCGTAACCCTGGATGCCCCCACTCCCATCGAAATCCGAACAACAACCCTCGCAGCTTCAGGCTGGGAATCTGCATGGCAAATTGGGCGGCCCCTCCTGCAACCACCCCGATGGCCACGCCAACAATCGGCTCCGACAGGTACGGTGATACAAACAATGCACAGCCGATCATAAAGACGTTCAGAAAGAGCGGCGAGAAGGCCGGAGCCGCGAAGGCCCGCACGGAGTTGAGAATCCCCATCGCCAACGCCGCCAGGCTGATAAACAGAAGATAGGGGAACATGACGCGGGTGAGCAGGGTCGTCAGTGCAACCTTATCAGGATTCGCGTCAAATCCAGGCGCAAGAAGCTGCACGAGCCACGGCGCGGCAAGAATGCCCATGACCGTAACCAGGGCGACGATCGTCAACAGCGTGGTAAATACGGCGCTGGCCAGCTCCCAGGCTTCCTGCTTGGTGCGCAGCGTCCGATATTCCGTAAAGACCGGAATGAACGCCGAGGACATCGATCCTTCGGCAAAGAGTTCGCGCAGTAAACTGGGAATCCGAAAGGCGACGTAGAACGCGTCCGCGGCGGGCGTGGCACCGAAGAGGCGGGCCAAGACCATGTCGCGGACGAAACCGAGAATCCGGCTGGAAAATGTACCGATGCCGATCACCCCAGCCGCTTTCACGACGGAATGATTTTCGTCATGCGATGCTGGTGGAGAGCCGGGTGACGTGGCAGGTTCGGACATAGGCTTGGATTCTAGCGGAACCTCGCCAGGCAGTCTATCAAGGCAACGATTATGATTCTTGAATCAAGGTGTCGGGCAACTCGTTCGGATTGTCGCCTGAACCGGCAGGACTAATCTGTCCAAGGAGGATTCCACATTTCGCAATCGCCTCACAGATGGCGTCGGTCGCTTGTCCTCTTCGAATGCCGTCGGTCATGCCACTGACCAATCCGTCCCATGTGCCGGGAGGGACGCGATCGTTGAGACCTTTGTCCGCCAAGACATGCACGCGGCGCTCCAGCAACGAAACAAGGATGAGGATGCCTGTACGGCCTTCCGTATTGTGCAACCCGTGCTTGTAGAAGGCCTGCTCGGCACGCAGGGTCACTTTATGGACCATGCGCTCGCGTGACGTGACGAGACGGATGATCTCCGGAACTCTGCCAAGCCATTGCCCGAATCCATAGGCCACAACGACTGCCAACAAGAGCCAGCCGGCATTGCCGGCATGCCAGCCCCAGGGTAGCCAGTAGATCTCGATCGTCAGGAGGAGAGCCAGCACGAGCAGGGCAAGCATGAAGCCGGTTCGATAGCTGGCTTCACGGTACAGAGCCGAAGCCGGGACGATCATGGGCACAATCTCACCCTGCGTGACCGACTCGGCCTGTTGAACCGCTCGCCTGATCCGCTCACGCTCTATGTCGGTAAAGGGCTTCATCTACCAATCTCCCGAGGCACCGCCGCCGCTAAAGTCACCACCCCCGCCACTGAATCCGCCGCCGCCGCCGCCAAATGAACCGCCGAATCCGCCACCAGATCCCGTCATGAAACCTTCTCCCCATCCTCCACCCTGGCCTGCTCCACGGTTGGCTCGCAGGATGAGCCACAGCAAGAACGCCGTCACGACGGCGGCCAGAAGCCCCAACCCCACCGTCGCAGACTGTGCCACGAGGAAGGCGAGCAGGCTCCCGAGCAACGCACGGGTACGTTGAAGCCCATGGCTCAACACGATACCGGCCAGAGTCCCGACGACAATCCCTATGATCACATACTGAAGGCCCGTCGGCTCCTGACCGGAACGAGCGCGATCGGCCAAGACCTCCTCTGCCTGATAGGTACCTTCAATGGTACCGAGGATAGCCTGGACTCCGGCAATAATCCCGCGAGGCAGATCACCTGTCCGAAACCGAGGCACAATCTCCTGGCGAATAATGTGAGCGGACCTCAGGTCCGTCAAGGGACCTTCGAGGCCATAGCCGACTTCTATGCGGACTTTTCGCTCGCGCAGGGCGACGAGCAGCAGCACGCCATTCCCCGTCCCCCTCTGGCCAAGTTTCCAGGTGGCACCGACGCGATGAGAGAAGGCTTCGAGCGGCTCGCCTTCAAGTGTCGGCAGAATCAGCACGGCCACTTGATTGCTGGTTTTCGTCTCGTGAGCCTCGAGGTCGCGGCTGAGTGAAGCTGCGACATCAGCCGGCAACACATGTGCAAGGTCCACGACGCGGCCCGTGAGGGCCGGTACCTCCAGCGCCCAGGCCGAGGTGGCCATGAGCAGTATGCCGAGAAAAACCATGAGCCGCGCCGGCCCTCGCCAGACACGGCTCATGCGCAGTATCTCCATCGTCAGCCTATGTTCAGTTAAATTTGACCTCTGGCGGCTTGGCCACAGCCTTTTCATCCGCCACGGTAAAGTTCGGCTTCTCTTCCAGATGGAGGAGAAACTTCGCCGTTAGGTTCGTGGGAAAATAGCGGACACCCTTGTTATACTCCGCCACTTTCTCGATGTAACGTTTGCGCGCAACAGCAATGCGATTTTCAGTCCCCTCGAGTTGGCTCTGAAGATCACGGAAGTTCTGGTCGGCTTTCAGATTGGGATAATTTTCTGCAATGGCGATGAGGCGGCCCAACGCCGACGTAAGACCGGCCTGTGATTTTTGGAATTGTTCGAAGGCGGCTGGGTCTTTTAACGTTTCTGGCGTCACCTGAATTCCCGTGGCTTGTGCACGCGCCTGCACGACCCCTTCAAGCGTATCCTTCTCATGCGCGGCGTAACCCTTGACAGTCGCAACCAGGTTCGGGATCAGATCGGCTCGCCGTTGGTACTGATTGATCACTTCACTCCAGGCGGCTTTGGTATCTTCGTCCAACCCCTGGAGATCGTTATAACCGCACCCTGAGAGCCCGACAAACACCATCGTCATGGCGATGGTGGCACATAACGAGATCCGACTGCCCATGGTGCTCCTCCTTTAACATACGCACGCGCCGGTCTATAGCGCAGGATATCGATCATGCTATCATGCGGATCATCTGTATGATACGGAGGCAGGACTGTCCAATGTCGCTCGAATCCTCGTCACATTTGTCAGACGGATTTCAGGTGAGGCACCGCACCCTCGGCATCTACCAGGGAAGTGCGATCGAGCTGGCCTTCTGGCACCCCTCATCCGGGATGCCGGAATATGGACTCTGTCGGTTCGCCACGAAAGAGAAGGCTGAATCCTATCGCACATACCTCTGTTCCCCTGCATGCCCGGAGCCGCTCAATGAGAAGGATCTCACCATCGAACCCTACGACCTCGCTGCACATGAAGAACTGATCAACGATCATCCGCTTTACTCTGCCTGGGAAACTCCAACCTAGCAGGCTGCCGGAGAAGTCGCCGGACAGGAAACGCCGAGCGGTGAACGGAATATAATGTTCACGGCAGCGTTCAGTTGTTCGCTCGCCGAGGCCTTGCTGAAGGCCTATTGAGCATCCGCACATCGTGTTGAACTCTATTCTGCTGTGGAGGACGTGGGGATGGAAGGATTCGCCGGCCTGCTCAGGCGGCGGCGGCGACTTTACTGGAGGATTTACCGGGCTGATCCGGTATCTGAGCCTGGACAAAAGCCAGCAGACGCTTATTCTCTTGGGCGGCTCGAAGGAACTTGAAGGCGATACCGCGAGGGCTCACAGAGCGGACCATCGCAGCCACTTCAAGAGGAAGATCACCTTCGCTCAACGCCAATTGCAGATAGAAAATGTCGTCCGTATGGACCAGGGTCTCGCTTTTGATGATACAGCCGCCCATCGAGAGATCGAGCACCGTTCCCTCACCACGGACCTTGCCCCCGGAAAACGAAAGATACAGCCGCACGGGAATCCTAAGGTGTTCACGGCGATCCATCGGATGCGTGGGCTGGTCCAGCCAAAGCCGAGATGCGAGAAACCGGTGACTGCACGACAGACATTTGAATGGCGCCATAAAAACAACTGCGGCGAAGTGCTCGCGGATCGATTGAGGGAGAGTCTGTAAGACAGCGTCTTTCTGACAACGCGGACAGTTCAGGATGCGGCCCATACTCATCGATTCCTCGTTATTCCTATGACACGGACTCGGCGAAAGACCGAGTCTTGCCTTGTCCACGGATAGATGATCTCCTCCCCGCTGTCAAGAAAACCTACGTTCCGTGCGAGCATGTCCTTGTGAGACAAGCCTGTTTATCCGCGAACCGCTCCATCTTTACGCACAGCGGCAGATGCCGCTCGTCCAGCCAGCATTCCCGTCGCCCAGGCCCATTGGAAGTTAAAGCCCCCGATGCGGCCATCGCAGTCAAGGATCTCGCCGACGAAATAGAGTCCCGGCACCAACTTGGATTCCAACGTCCGAAAGTTGATTTCTTCGAGGGGAACCCCACCCGCCGTCACTTCGGCGTAGTTCCAGCCACGATCCCGTTCGATGGGAAAGGGAAACTTGGTCAACGATTCGAGCAAGCGGTCCCGCTCCTTCCGCGGTAGTTGGGCAATGGTCGTCGATGGCTCGCATCCGACGTGATGAATGACCGCCTCTGCGAATCGTTGGGGCAGCCGTTGCGCCAGCGTCTTGACCAGTGAACGTCGTGGATTGGCTTGCATCTGCTCCATGAACCACTGCCGCACCTGTTCCTGGGTCTGACCGGGCAGGAAGTTCCCATAGAGGGCCACGGCTTCTTTATGTTCCTGTGCCAGGCACCAGAAGCGACTCGCGTCCATGACCACCGGCCCACTGACCCCGAAGTGGGTCCAGAGCAAACTCCCCGTCCGGCAGTCGACGGTTCGTCCCTTCACCATCGTGGTGAGCTCGACCTCGTGCGAGAGACCGGAGAGTGTTGTGTGAAACATCGTATCGGCGAGCACCAGTGGCACGAGCGCCTGGGCGGTCGCCGTCACGTGATGGCCAAGTCGGCGAGCAAGGCTATACCCAAATCCGTCACTCCCCGATTTGGGAATCGATTGGCCTCCGGTCGCCAGAACGACTCTCCTGGCGTGGGTCTCTCCCTGCGAATGGTGAATGATAAACCCTGAGTCCTGGGCACCAACCTGCTCGATGTCCGTCACGCGGTGGTTCGGCAGAATCGCCACCCCGAGGTGACGACATCGCTCAACAAGCGCGTGCAGGATGGTCCGTGATGTATCGGTGACCGGGAACAGCTTCCCCGTCTCTTCACATTTGAGTTCGACCCCTAACGAGGCAAACCACGTCACAGTCTGTTCAACAGACAGCGCGGCCAGCACATTCTTGATGATGTTGCGATTACCGAAGAAGTCGGTGGGAGTCACCACCTGATGCGTCACGTTGCACCGTCCACCGCCAGAGATCAGGATCTTCGCCCCGATGGTCTTCGCCCCATCGAGCACGGTGATCTTCAGGGGAGGATCATTTTTCGTTACCGTCTCGGCTGAAAAGATCGCAGCCGCCAGTCCAGCGGCGCCTGCACCGATCACCACCACGTCATGTCTATAGTCATGTATCGACATTAGAGAGTTTTAACTGCCAGTTAACACCCTGTTAATCTTGCAATGCTAGAGTTCCGTCCGTGAATGAATGATCGATGCTTCGGAAATGGAATACATGACAGTAGGAGGTGGGCCGATGACTTGTCAAAAATGCAAAGGTCTGATGGTGAAAGAATGGCGACCGGATTTCTCGCAGGAAGTGGCCGTGCTCCGCTGCATCAATTGCGGCCTGGTCCTTGATCCCTTGATTGCGCAGAATCGTACCACTCTCGCGCGCCCGAAGCAGCGGGTCCTGGACGCTGCGTGATGGTGTGTTCGAGATCATGAACCAGTTCGGTCGGTGCGGACGACTTGCCGACCCGACCGAATTGGGCAGGTGTGGACGTTGCGCTCGTGGTTAGACCGAAAACTCCGCCCATAAGAATGTATGATCTGAGGGGTCTTTTGCTCGCCGCGGCTCAACGTCCACTTCTACCCTGATACAATGTTCCGCCAGCGGAGCCGTCGCCAGAATATGGTCGATGCGCCAGCCTCTATTCGCTTCCAGCGAAGCGGGCGCTCGATAATCCCAAAACGTATATTGCTGACGGTCTGGATAGAGCTTCACGAACACATCCTGAAACCCCCAGGCCAACGTCTTCTCATAAGCCCGCCTCGCATCCTCGTGATAACAGACATGCTTAAGATGCTTCTCGGGGCTATGCACGTCCATCGGACGCGGGGCGACGTTCATATCGCCGCACCAGATCGCCGGCTTGTCCGGGGACAGATGCTTCTCGAAATACTTCTGAAGTCGATCGTACCAACCCAGTTTGTACTGATACTTGGGTGAATCGATCTCGAAGCCCTGGGGCACGTAGGTATTGATGATGGGAATACCCTTGATCACCACGCGCAGGAGCCGCGCATCCTCCGCATCGCCTCCATCATCGAACCCGTACGCCACCGATTCAGGTTTGTCACGGCTCAAGATCGCGACGCCGTTGTAGGACTTCATGCCCCGATAGGTGATTTCGTATCCTGACTCCGCCAACGCCAGCAAGGGAAACTCGCTGTCCTGGACCTTGGTTTCTTGAATACAGAGCACATCGGGCTTCTGCCGAGCCAGCCAGTCGAGCACGATGGGCAGACGCTTGCGGAGAGAGTTGGCGTTGAAAGTCGCGATTTTCATGCGCTGTTCCAAGGACGATAGTCAGGCGCCGCATCCTAACAAAAGGCCCACTGGGGAACAAGGCGAGAGCGCCGCGACCCTCTTCGCCTCGCGCTAAATGCCGTCCGACAAAGAATGGCCCCCGGAGGAACAGCTCCCGGGGGCCATGGATACGACAACCGACAGAGGTCTCGCGCTTAGTGACCGGCGGCTGGAGCCGGAGCGGCTGCGGGGGCTGGCATCGCGGCCTTCATGTCCTGGCCAGCGGCTTTCATCTCTTGTCCCATGGATTGGCCGGCGGCTTTGACTTCTTCGCCCCTGCCCTTCACGTCTTCTTTCTTCGACTTCATCTGGTCCTTCGCTGCCTGACGCTTGGCTTTCATCTCCTCTTTGCGGGCCTTCATCTTTCCCTTCATCTCTTCCTTCTTACCCTGTACGTCGGCTTTCATCGACTCTTTCTCGGCCTTCACATCGGCCTTCATCGAATCCATCGCACCTTTCATGGCATCATCGGCCATGACCAGCGAGCCGGCTCCAACCAGGCACAACAAGGCAACGGACGCCACGATCAACTTCTGCATAGGAGAACCTCCTGGGAATAATAGTGGATAGGGCTTGCGTCTTGGCAAGGGAGTAAGCAGCCTGCACTCCTTTGTGAAACCTGTAACGGGTTCGAGCCTGTGAGCCGGTCAACTCCTGGATGTGGTCCAGTCGAAAGTCGGCCATCTTGTGTGATGCACGACGCCTCCAAGTTACTTCACCCCTATGCCCAGAGCCTCTTCTGGCCATCTTTTCAATTCACTCGTCCGTTCTGCTCAAGTTTTGGTCCTGAAACAACCGATAGGAAACGTTAGGACATAGTGGGAGAACAAATATGGCGCAAGACGGTACGTTGATCGTGGATTCTGACATTACGAACGAGGTTCGCACGCTGGTACATTCGCAACTGCGCCCGCTCTTCGATCCACAGGCCAATTCAATCCCGGCCCTACGGGCGACCTGCCAGAAAATCCTCAATATCAGCGGAGACACTTCCAGCCCCGATGCCCTTGCAGAAGTCGTCAGCCGAGACCCGGGGTTGACGTGCAAAGTCCTGCAGATTGCCAACGGAATCGCCTACAGTCCGCAACACACCATTACCTCCGTCGCGCATGCGGTCTCATGGCTCGGACTGGATACGGTCCGTACGCTCGTAGCCACCGTTCAACTGATGGAGCAATTAGAGCATCAACCGGATCGTCGACCACTCTTGGGACGCCTGATCGCCAAAGCACTCTTTGCTGCCGCACATGCCTCTGAACTCGGCGTGGCGATGCAGTATCCTCAACCAGGTCAGCTATTCAGCGCCGCTCTCCTCTACTCCTTCGCCGATCTGGTGATCGCGTACCAAACGCCGGAATTGTTTCAAGCCCTCACCGCTGCGCGGACGCCGGAGGATGAAGCGAAGATTCTCGGCGTATCGAGAGCTCGGTTCGCCACGGCTCTGGCACAGACGTGGATCCTGCCTGCCGGCCTCATGGATCTGATCGGTGCCCCGATACCCACGGCAAAATCCCGATGGCTGACCAGTCAACAGCTGTTTGTCGGGCTTGTGGCTGGCTCGAACCAATTGATCACCGCGATGGCCGATTCGCCTGACCCCGGCGTTGCCGATCTCTTTCGCCGCACACTTCAACGAGGCACGGCCTTGACTGAACCGGTCCTGCAGGACGCCTTCACCCGTGCGTTCGACAAAGGCAGACAGCTCTCCCGTTCGGTTGGAATCACCGAAATCGTCATCACTCAAGCGTCGTCTCCTGTCACGGTACCGCTGGCGGTATTACCCAACAGTTCGCCGGACGGCCACACCGCTCCACCGATTCAAACTCGTCCCCTGGAAACACTGCAACAGTTCCAAACCTCCTTGCAGGCGGCCAAAGATCTCAACAACCTGTTATCGGTCCTGGTGCATACCCTGCACGACGGCGGCGGCTTCACGCGGGTGGCCCTGGCACTGTTGAATCCAGGCGACACAGATCAACTGCTCGGCCGAGTCATCGTGGGGGTCGACCCACCGGATCGCTATCTGGCTAGCTTTTCAGGATCGCTCAATGCTGAACACCCGCTGTTCTTGCATGTGCTGAAGGGACAAGACCCCTTCTTATTCTCGAAGGCTTCCTGTGACGAGGCTCGCTCTCTGAGCTCGGTGTTCAGCAAGACGTGGCGCTCTTCGTCAGCCGTTCTCGCCCCCATCCGTATCGGCATTCGACCGATCGGACTCCTCTACGGCGATCGCGGACCCGATCCCAACCACGTCTCGCCGCAAGATCTGCAATCCTTCCAATTGTTCTTGGGTCAAGCGATCCTTATCCTTAACCGGCTGGCCGGAGTACTCTGACCAATCTAAAGCGTTACATGTGATGTGTGAAACGAGGGTCTGCCGAAAAAATGCAGCCCCGCGGGCGGAACGGCATGTCTTGGAACAGAAGTGAATGCTCTCGCAGGCGGCTCAAACGGCCCACCAGCAAGGCCGCAGACGCTGAGCGCACCGGAGGCGTAGCCTCCTGGCTACGTTGAGGATGTGTTCGAGGCGAGAACGACGCTGGCGGGCTGTTTCAGCAGCCTGCTAGCTGGTTGGAGCGGATGCGGTGAGATACCGGCGCAGAATCGCCTGTTCAATCCTCGATCGTCCACGGTCCGGTGCCGGGAATCGAAGCACCAGCTGGATACGCCCCGCGTCGGTGAGTTGAATGGTAATACGAGGCTCCGGCGAGGGGGCTTCGAGGAGCGTGGTCTGCTCCAGCAATTTCATATGCCGGCCAGCTTCTTCCATGAACGGAGCGCATTCTGCCTTGGCCGCGTCGAGCAAATGCCGTTCGGCATCCCGCCATTCGTCCTTGTCTTTGAGCGGCACCGTGAGAATATAGAGCCCATACTCCTGGCCGGGATTCTCTTTGACCAAGGCATTCGTAAACAGCAAGCTGTTCGGAAATACCGTCACACGACCGGTATAGAGATGCGACACCAGGCCCGGCCCGATCTCGAGGAGCTTGGTCGTAAAGACGTCGTGATCTAAGACGACGCCCCGATGGCCGGCGATCTGAATGCGATCGCCCACCGCATAGACCTTCCCGCCTACCCGCAGCGCCGCCCCGCTCAAGCAGAGGATGAGTTCCTTCGTCGCCAACACCAGCGCGGCAGCAAGCGCCACGAGGGAGACGGCAAAGGCTTCGAGTTCGTGCGCCCAGATGACGACCAGCCCCACCAGTAACGCGAAGACCACGGTATTGCGGACCGAGACGACGCCTCGGCGTTTCGCTTCCATCGAGAGAGTCGGGTTCCTCGAAATCGCACGAACGATCAAGGTCCGGATGATGAGAAGGGAGAGCAGCCACAGAATGGACTTGAGCCCGTCGAGCACGACTGAACTATCGATGTGCGGTAGCCACGTCAAGATGGAGCCCCGCACCTACCCGTTAATCGGCGTTGAGGAGATCTTTGGTTCCCGGCATACATTCTTCGCGTTTCCATTGTTTCAAAATCTTCTGTTCGTTAAAGATCAGCGTGTAGCGGTAGCAATACAACATGGCTTTGGGACCATCCGGGCCGGCCTTCCCGATTAAAGCGCTCGCTTGCTGCACCGCATCGCCCAGGCCGGAAAAGCTCACCGAGGCCAACTCCTTGTCGCCGATCGGCACGCGATAGGTCCAGACCGAATCCCCTCCGAGCGCCGGATTCTTCGCCGTATGGGGTGGCCCGAATTTTTCGACGACTTCGTCTTGCGTGAGCCGATCTACGCCCTTCTTGAAATAGCCGTCGCGCCAAGGACCCCCACAGGACAACATCATCCCTGCGAGAAAAAACATCCCCACTGTGAACAAATGCCGCCGCACTAATGTCATGACTTAGGCTGATCCTTGAGTTCTTGCATCCGCTTCAGCGAGCAATAGAGCGCATAACCCTGAGCCAACATGCCGGTGGCGAGCAAGCCCAGCGCGGTCTGCAACCACTGTGCGCCCGTTTCTTCCAGCCCATAGATCCCGATGACGAATCCAAGTGCGATCGCCACGATCCCCACGAATCGCGCGATCATTCCGTTCATGCGCCAGTTGATAGGAGCCGGCTCGTGCTGCATGTCCATGGGGGGGTACGCTACACTGGATGGCGCAACCGGTTCAACTCCGTGTTGCACGAATCGTTCTGGCGCGCACCTCCAGCAAGGCCGCCTCGTCGGCATGCCCTAACTTTCGCAGAGCATTCGCCAGGTCCTCCAGCGTCTTCGCGACCTCTGGATGAGAAGGCCCCAGCGCCCGCTCTCGAATCGCCAAGGCTCGACGATACAGCGGTTCCGCTTGCTCCGGCTGCCCTTGAGCTACGTGCAAACGGGCAAGAATCAAGATACTCAATGCCACGTCGGGATGGTCGAGGCCCAGGAGCTTCTCTTTGATGGCCAACGCCCTCGCCAGCAAAGGTTCCGCTTGGGCATATTGACCGTACATACGATGAAGGATCCCCAAGTTAGTGAGCGTGGTTGCGACATCAGCGTGAAATTCTCCATGCACGGCCTGATAAATTTTGAGCGCCTGCAGATACACCGGCTCCGCCTCCACATACTTCCCTTGACCGGCATAGACTTCCGCCAGCTGTGAAAGGCTCACCGCCACGCGTCGATCTTCCAGACCGAACTCTTCTGCTTTACGCACCGCCAGGAGAAGCAGCCGTTCCGCATCGGCATAATTGCCCTGCTGGATGGCCTGCTGCCCTGCCGCCATCGTCGACTCCCAAGTCTGTTGCTGGCACCCAGACCAGGACAGGAGGAGACTGAGCGCGAGCACATAGAGCGTCTTCATTGTGCACCCACCCGTTCGACAATGGCTTCCGCCGGATAGGTCACGATTTCCGCCAGCGTGGGATGGTAATGCGGCATGCGAAGAAGGTCGGCTGCGGTCCCACGGTAATACATCACCGCGATTAGTTCGTGGATCAATTCACCCGCCTCCGGACCGACGATCTGCGCGCCGAGAATCTCACCCGTCTGTGGCGCACAGAGAAGTTTCACGAACCCATGCCTGGCCCCAAGACAGAGCGCCTTCCCATGATCGGCAAAAAGATAGGAGGCGGTGAGATAGGGAATCCCTTCGGCCTTCGCACGCGACTCATTGAGTCCCAACACCGCGACCTGCGGATCGGTAAAGACCACTTCTGTATCCAGACGATGATCGATCGTCTTCGCCGGTTGATCCGCATGTGTCGCGTTGTACGCCGCAATTTCTCCTTGCTGAATGGCGAGATGCACGATCGGGGTCAGATCGTTCACATCGCCCACGGCATAGATATGCCGTTGCGACGTCCGCATGGCGGCGTCGACCACAATTCGCCCGCCGTCGACAGTCACGTCCGCCAGATCGAGTCGGAGCCCTTCGATGTTGGGCCGTCGGCCCAGGGCCTGGAGAATCTCTGCACCGACGTACGATTGTTCCCATCCGGCTTTCATCACCCATACCCTTTTCCCTGCTGTGTCACTGGTCACCCGCAGCAACTGCGCGCCCGTGACGACGTCGATGCCTTCATCGATCAAGGCGGCTTCCAACGTGCGGCCTACATCCTCGTCCATTCCCGAAACCAGCGTGCGTCCCCGCTGAATGATCGTGACCTTCGTCCCTAGTCGAGCAAAGAACTGACCGAGTTCGAGAGCGACGGCCCCACCGCCCAGGACGATCAACGACTCCGGTAAGGTCCGAAGATCCAGGATCGTATCGCTCGTGAAATATCCAGCCTGGGCCAAGCCTGGAGTCGGCACCTCTCTGGGCTTCGACCCTGTGGCCAGGATCACCGAACCGGCCGACAAGACCCTGCTGCCGATGGCAATCTCGTGGGGAGACTGAAAGACCGCCTGCGTTTGATAGAGTGTGAACTTCGAATCGTGAAGCTGCTCAATGCGATAGTCCGCAAACTCCCTGACCAGACGATCCTTCCGATCCACGATCGCCGAGAGATCCGCCCGAACCGAAACCGGGGAAAGACCGAACTCTTTCGCCCTCCCCAACAGGGCCGCCACGTCAGCAGACCGCAGGATGGCTTTGGTCGGCATACAGCCACGCAGAATACAGAGCCCTCCGAGCGGACCCTGATCGACAATCGCCACGTCGGCGCCGGCATCGCGTGCCGTTCGTGCCGCGGCATAACCAGCCGACCCGCCGCCGATAACGACGACATCATGTGCCTTGCGCATGGAAACCGGACTCTGTGAATTCATGGTATCTTCCCGCTATATATAGTAGTACGTCAGGAAGGAAGGATACACGATGGTGCAGCCTGGTCGCTATCGGCACTATAAGGGCCCAGAATATGAAGTGCTGGGGGTCGCGCGACATTCCGAAACAGAAGAGGAATTTGTCGTCTATCGTGCGCTCTACGGCGAAGGCGGTCTCTGGATTAGACCGGCAACCATGTTTCTGGAGACGGTGACCGTTGACGGTCAACCTTGCCCGCGGTTCGAGCTCATTTCTCCCATCTAGCAGGATGCTGAGCTGTCCGAGCTTAAGTACTTACCGCTAGCCTCCGATAAAGACGTTACGAGGTCAGCTATGGCTATCATTCCAGCGGTCAGTGGCATCGCCAGTATACATTCTACGCTACCGGTATCCTCACGCCCACCGGCCACTCAGGCGAGCACGGCCGATCGCGAGCATCGCTCAACGGAGCAGGAGGGCCAGAACGCCGACCATTCGTCACGCCTAGCTCAGCAGGCCTATCAGCAACAGGCCCATCAAAGCTCTCTCCCTAAACCGGCGCTCCTGGCTCAGGACTTGATGACCTCGCCCGTCACATGGCTCCCGTCCGACAGCGCCCTGCTAGAGGCATGGACGGTCATGAAACGCAAAGGCATCCACCACCTTCCCGTGACGTCGATACATGGCACCCTGGTCGGATTGGTATCGGACCGCGATCTGCTGCCCTACGCACATGAGTTGGAATCTTCCGGCTCGCCGGGGTCCTCTGCCGGGCAGACACTCGCACAGGTCATGAGCAATCAGGTGCTGTCCGCCACCCCCACCACAGAGCTCCAAGAAATTGCCCGTATCATGCTCAGTGAACATGTGACCGCAATTCCCATCGTCGACAACTTACGCCACCCGGTCGGTATCCTGACCACCAGCGACATTCTCCGCGCCATCGTCCATCGAAGCCCGATCGAACTCTGGACCTAGCCGACCCTCAACAGCCTGACTCCTCTCCACAGACGCTCAAATCTCCACATACGCGCTGTTGCAAGCCCTGAGGCAGCAGTGATAGAGAAGTGGGCGCATGAATTGGGTCAATCAGTTCTACAGCCTACCCGTCACAATCCTGTTATCCCTTGTATCTCTATTCGTGATCAGCCTGCTGGTTTGGCGCAATGCCGGGCGCGGAGTCATCCTCGGTCTCTCATTGTTCCTCTACCTACGCTATATGGTGTGGCGTGGGATCTACACCATTCCTGACGAGACCCTCACCGCGATGGTTGTCGGCTGGACGGTATTTCTGGCTGAGCTCTACGGACTCTTTCAATATGGCTTCTTTGCCTATCAGGTGTGGTCCCCTCTCGACCGCACGGCTCCTCCTCTGACGACCATTCCCACCGTCGATATGATGGTGACGGTGGTCCATGAGCCCCTCGACATTCTCAAGCGGACGCTGGTGGGCTGTACCCATCAGGAATATCCGAAGGACCGATTCAAAGTCTATGTGCTCGACGACGGCCATCGCGATGAAGTGCGCGAGCTGGCCGCATCGCTAGGCTGTGCCTACCTCCGGCGCCCAGACCGGCCGCTCCATGCCAAGGCCGGCAATATCAATCATGCCCTCACGCAATCCAACGGTGAATTGGTCGCGATGTTCGATGTCGACCACGTCCCGTCGACGTCGTTCCTCAAGGAAACGGTCGGGTTCTTCCAGGACTCGAAGGTCGCCTTCGTCCAGACGCCGCATCATTTCTACAACCCGGATATTTTTCAACGGAACCTCCGCCTTGAGCAGGAGCTCAAAAACGAACAGGCCCTGTTCTTCCGCATGGTGCAAGCCGGACGCGATCGTCATAACAGCGCGTTTTTTGCAGGCAGTAGCGGCATTTTCCGGCGAGCCCCGCTCGAAGAAATCGGAGGTTTCCAGACCCAAACTATCTCCGAGGATCTCCACACCAGTCTCATTCTCCATTCCCGCGGCTATCAGTCCCGGTACTTAAATAAGGTCTTGTCGGTCGGGCTGATGCCGGAAACGCTCGAGGGTTACCTGAAACAACGAACCCGCTGGGCCATCGGCTCCATGCAAGTGCTCCTGCGCGATAATCCTCTCACGATACGCGGGCTCACCATCGCGCAACGGATCGACTACTTCGGGTCGATCTTCTATTTTTTCTTCGGCATCCCGCGCGTCATTTGTCTGTTGGCCCCGCTGGCGATGTTATTATTCAACGTCCCCCCGTTGAACGCCGATCTGTGGCCCATGGCCGTCATGTTCTTTTCCTTCTTCGTCGCCTCGATCGTGGCGATGCGCACCGTCAGCCGCGGCTCGCGCAACGCCTTTTGGTCCGACATCTACGAGATGACGATGTGCTTTGCTCTCAGCGAGGCGGTGCTCAAGACCTTGCTCTTCCCTTGGAAGGCACAGCCCTTTATCGTCACGCCGAAAGGACAGCAGGTAGCAAAGAGTGCGCGTCGCGAACTCGCCCTGGTCTGGCCGCACCTACTTATTTTTGGATTGCTCGTGATGGGTATCACGCTAGGGGCGCATCATTGGTGGCAAGCCGGATCGACGTCGGGACTCGGCATCAGTCTCTTCTGGGGCTGCGCAAACCTGTTCCTGTTGACCATCGCGTTGTTGGTCGCCAGTGAACAATCGCAAGTGCGGCGCATGTTCAGGATTCCCCGCACCTTTACCAGTGAACTGCAGGCCGGCAATCAACTCATCCCTGCCACGACCATCGACATCAACGAGACAGGGGTGGCATTACGGGTTCGTCATCCCTTGTTCACCCAACTAGATTCCGCATCCGTCCTTTTCACGACTCATTCCGGCGAGCGGCTTCAGCTGAAAGGCCGGATCGTGCGACAAGAGCCCACCGTAACAGGTGACGTGGTCGTCGGAATTCAGTTCATGAGCATGGATGATCATGCGATGCAGGCCTTACTGGTCACCATCTTCAGCGAATCCTCCCATTGGAATATGGCCACCCTGTTCAAGCCGAGCGCGTCACACAGCTTGCACTCTCTGATTAAGGCGTTGGCGGTGATGTGGAGCCCGCTCGTCTCCAGACGGCGGCAAATTCCGCGCGTCTCGTTCCGCACTCCCTGCCGGGTGGATACCATTCGCAATTCGTTCGAGGGGACCACTCGCGATGTTTCCTACCAGGGCCTTTCCGTCGAATTTCCCCCGTCTCTCCAGGAGTCGCTTGTCGGCGCAATCCTGCACCTCCAGGGCGTGACGCTGAAAGTTTTTCCGGTTGAAACAATCGCCAGACCCGGTCACACCTTTGTTCGATTCCGTATCGACCATATCGAGGTTGGTGAGGAACGGTGGCGTGACTTGCACACGGCATCATGGCAACGCTCATAATTTTCTGCACACATGACGTTCTGCATGCCTATCGTGCAGTTCCAGATTGCGCATACCAAGCCCCACGAGAAACGATGGCATAACTTGCCCCATGCACACCGGTGCGCGACATACGCCTGACATCTCGCGGATCTTTAACGTTGGGCCTCAAGGAGGAACAAGAATGTTGGTGCGTCTGACACGACTCGTATTGGCGGCCTGGATCCTGGTCAGTCTCCCCTTGGCAAGTGAGGCGGGAGACACCTTTACGGGATTTCAGATCGATAATAAGAGTCAGTACTTTGGCTATCTCGGCGTCAGGACGCCACTCGTGAAAACCCCGGGAGGCCCAGACCTGTTCGTCCAAGTCATGACCGCGGGGCTAGGCTACCGCATCAAAAACAACGGGCAACTCCTCGACGCCAACGTACAATTCGTCGTCCCATCTCTCGGGATCAGCAACACCATCGGCAGGTGGACCGTCTCGGCGCTGGCAGGTCCCCAACTGCGCCGGATTGAAGAGTCACGACCGAACACGAATGCCTCTATCGATCATCAGATCGGCGCCTACGGACAAGTGGAAGCTCTGTATTGGCATGAGAAGGGAACCTTCCACGCCATCGGGTCCTATGCCGACCTCGACAACTTCTTCTGGGGTCGCCTGCGGGGGAAGCTTCTGGCCCATGAATCTGCGACAGCTTGTTGTTCGACCTACGTCGGGTGGGATCTAGCCGGGATGGGCACTGTGGGTTTCCGGTCCCTGCAGACGGGCCCTCTGGTCGAAGTTCCCGTCGGGAAGGTATTCTTGCTCGTCAAGGGCGGCTATCAGCACAGCACACCCTTCAACAGCGGCGCCTATGGAGGGGTCGAGGTCTACTTCCCGTTCTAGCCGGCCTTCAGGACAGTGGGGTCCAGCGCGAAAATGTTGCGGCTTGCCCGATTCGCGTTCCCTGCTCGTCGAGCACGTTCCATACAATCGCCTCTTCCACGAGGAATCGACGGCCCGTGGCTGAAATCCTGACGCCGCGGTACTGATCGTTGTAGCCCTGCTCCTCCACCACGCGTAGCATCCTGGCCCGCTCCTCTCGATTCACCGGCTCAGCCGTCTGCCTCGACGGGGTGCGGGTCAATTGCTCCCAGGTCATCTCCCAGAGATCGAGCGCCGCATGATTGCCATAGTTCAAGATCGGGTCCGCTTCCATCCCATGCGAGACCACGACAAAAGGCGCGGAGAATACGCGCTGAGCCTGTTCTGAGAGGGTCCCCTCGCGAGCGAGGAGTTCCTGGCCGATCCAATGATGGAAACTGTCGAGAAGCCGTTGCGACCAGGTGATGATCGAGCCGCGTGCCCAGATTGGATCAACCACGATGTATCCTACGCTCCCCGATGAACAGACGGAACCTGCCGCCTCACCGCCGTCCCAATACCACCTCTCCGAGGTGGTTGCAAGACAGAGGGTCATCGCTGGCGAGAGTTGGCTTTACCAATGGCCGGTCGGGGCAGAAGACGATGTTCGACAAGGCGGCAACTGCAGAAGGCCATCTGGCTGGTACTGGTCCTCACCCAGACGATAGGAGAGTGGCACAACGCGCAATCGAGAGACTGCGGATCTCGCTTGATAGTCCAGCGAGGGATGGTAATGGATTCGGGGTTGATCGTCGGTTCATCCATCACCTTCCTATCGGCGGAACGATCAGAAACCTGAAGCCTATGCCCGACTGACAATTCTGTCCCTGGTATGCTGCCAAACGCCTATGTATAATGGTCTTCTTTCCGAAATTTGGTCCAGGCAGCATGACGAGGAGTATGTGATGGCCGCTACAACATTATTCGACAAAATTTGGGAGTCCCACATCGTCCGCGCAGAGCCGGACGGGACCACCCTGCTCTATATCGATCGTCAACTCGTCCACGAAGTGACCTCGCCGCAGGCGTTCGAGGGACTCAAGATCTCAGGCCGCAAGCCTCGACGTCCCGGTGCCACATTGGCCGTTCCGGACCATAACGTCCCGACGACCGACCGGAGCGTGGGGATTGCCGATCCCCTCAGCGCGATACAGATCAGGACCTTGGAGGAAAATTGCCGTGACTTCGGCATCACCCTCTTCGGCATGAACGACATCCGCCAGGGCGTGGTACACGTGATCGGACCAGAACAGGGCTTTACCCTTCCAGGGACGACTATCGTGTGCGGCGATTCCCATACCTCGACGCATGGCGCGTTCGGCGCCTTGGCCTTCGGCATCGGCACCAGCGAAGTGGAACATGTGCTGGCCACCCAATGTCTGGTACAGAAACGACCCAAGACCATGGAGGTCCGCGTCGACGGCACGTTGTCGGAACTCTGTTCGGCCAAGGATGTCATTCTTGCCATCATCGGCAAGATCGGCACAGCCGGCGGAACCGGCTATGTCATCGAATACACCGGTTCGACAATCCGCGCCCTCAGCATGGAAGGGCGCATGACGCTCTGCAAGATGTCGATCGAGGCCGTAGCACGGGCCGGCATGGTTGCGCCGGACGAGAAGACCGTCGCGTATATCCAAGACCGTCCATTGGCTCCGAAGAGCATGCTGTTCGACCGGGCGGTACAAGCCTGGCAACACTTCAAGACCGATGCGGGCGCAGCATACGATGTGACCGTCACGATGAACGCCGAGGACATCGCGCCGCAAGTCAGCTGGGGCACCAGCCCCGGGATGGTCACCGGCATCGATCAACGGGTACCAGACCCACGGACGATCACCGATATCAACCAGCGTCAGTCGACTGAGCGGGCGTTGGAATACATGGGCCTCATCCCGAACATGCCCATTACCGACATCAAGATCGATACCGTCTTCATCGGGTCCTGCACCAACTCGCGCATCGAAGACCTCCGCCTTGCGGCCCAATTGGCCAGAGGCAAGAGCGTCGCCACGGGAGTCCGGGCAATGGTCGTGCCTGGCTCGGGCCTCGTGAAGCAGCAGGCCGAACAGGAAGGACTCGACCGCCTGTTCAAGGACGCAGGCTTCGAGTGGCGGGAAGCCGGCTGCAGTATGTGCCTGGCGATGAATGCCGACGTGCTTCAGCCGGGAGAGCGCTGCGCTTCGACCAGCAATCGAAATTTCGAAGGACGCCAGGGAGCTGGCGGTCGCACCCATCTCGTTTCTCCGGCCATGGCCGTCGCGGCCGCCGTCGAGGGACATTTCGTTGATATCAGAACCTGGAAATAGAGGACCTATGCAAGCCTTTACCACCCTGACCGGTCTGGTCGCACCGCTGGACCGCGTCAATGTCGATACCGATCAAATCATCCCGAAGCAGTTTCTGAAGACGATCAAGCGGACCGGGCTCCGCGAAGGCCTCTTCTACGATTGGCGGAAGCGGAAGGACGGGTCGCAGGATCCCGCATTCTTTTTGAATCAGCCGCGCTTCCAGGGCGCCACGATCCTCCTCACGCGCGATAATTTCGGCTGCGGGTCGTCGCGTGAACATGCCCCCTGGGCGCTCCTCGATCAGGGATTCCGTTGCGTCATCGCTTCGAGCTTTGCCGACATCTTCTACAATAACTGCTTCCAGAACGGCATTCTGCCCATCGAGTTGAAAGCCGACGAGGTCCTCGCCATGATGAAGGACGTCCTCTCGACGCCGGGGTACCAACTGACGGTGGACCTGGGAAATCAGACGGTCACGACCCCGAACGGCACCAGCTGCCGCTTCGACATCGATCCGTTCAGAAAAGATTGCCTGTATCGCGGCCTCGACGCCATCGGCTTGACCTTGCAGCATGAACCGGCTATCGCTGCCTACGAAGCTCGACGGAAGACCGAGGCGCCCTGGTTATTCGCCGACCTTCGTTCGTGAACTGAGAAGATTGCCACATGAATCTCTGGCGCCCGAAACTCATACTGATGATGTTCCTGTTTCTGGGGGCGGCCTATCTGCTCGCGGCCTTCAACTACAGCTATTCCGACGGGAACCGAGCCGGCTACATTCAGAAATTTTCCCACAAGGGCTGGGTCTGCAAGACCCATGAAGGGGAGTTGGCCATGACCACGGTGCCTGGCGTGGCCCCGATATTGTGGAACTTTTCAGTCTGGGATGAGAAGGTGGCGGCACAACTCGCGCAGATGATGGGAAAACGATTGATCCTGCACTACAAAGAATATCGCTACATCCCCACGACCTGCTTCGGCGAAACCGCCTATTTCGTCGATCGCGTGGAGCTGCAAGAGTAACGTTTGTTCGCACGCCTCATATCCATCGCTTCTTTCTGAAGGCCACCAGCATGCCCACCCCCACCAGAGCCATGACGCCCAATACGGCTGGATAGCCCCACTCCGACCTCAATTCCGGCATATGCTCGAAATTCATGCCGTAGATACTGGCGATAAAACTCAAGGGCATGAAGATGGTCGTGATGACCGTGAGCACACGCATCACGGCATTCAACCGATAGCTGACGCTGGAGAGATAGATGTCCAGACTCGCGGAGACCATTTCGCGAAGTGTTTCGATCGTATCGATAATCTGCACGACATGGTCATACACGTCCCGTATGAAGACCTTGGTGCCCTGCTCCAGAAACGGGCATTCCGACCGGGAGAGATTATTCATGACATCGCGGAGCGGCCATACGGCGCGGCGGAGAAAGAGCAGTTGCCGTTTCAACGCATGGATTTCCCGCAACGTTTCCGGTGTTGGGTCCGTCACGACGATGTGCTGTAAGGACTCGATCTTCTCACCGACCGCTTCCAGCACCGCAAAATACTGGTCGACGATGGCGTCGATGAGCGCGTAGAGCAAATAGTCCGCCCCCGCCTGCCGGAGCCGCCCCTTGCCGGCACGGAGCCGTTCCCTGACCGAGTGAAAGACATCGGGTCCGCTTTCCTGGAAGGACAGCACAAAATTTCGGCCCAGCACGAGACTCACTTGCTCGACCAGCACATCCTGACGATCATTGAGCGACAACATCTTCAGCACCACGAAAAAGTGCTGGTCGTAGTCATCGAATTTCGGCCGTTGATCGGTATTGGCAATATCTTCGAGAAGCAAGGAATGGAGCTGAAACTGTTTCCCGAACGATTCCAGGATCTCCATCTTGTGGACGCCCACGACATCCACCCAGGTGACGGACGCATCGGTCGGCGGCGCAAGCCCGTCGAGCGGCGGGTCTTGGCGTTCGTCACAGCGAGTACCGGCGTAATTGAAGGTCGCAATCGTGACCTTGCCTGTCTTGTTCTCGCCGATATGGACAAGGGTGCCAGGGGGAAGCCCCGTCTTTCTGGATCGTTTTGTCACTAACTTCATCGAGAGAGACCTCCCAAGACCCTCTGCTTGTACGATGGTTCGCTCTACGGGTCAAGGGGAGGGTCGGACGGGGCTCCGCGGACGGTCTTTCCCCTTTGCCGCTGCCGTGAGAACTGTTACTCTTTCCGCTCAACGTTACGAGGCCTGGAACATGGAACAAGAATTAGCCCTATTGGTCGAAGCGGTCCGGAAAGCCGGCGCGAAAGTCCGTGAATTGGTTAAGGATGGATTCGAGGTCCAAACGAAGCCGGACCGTTCGCCGGTTACGACGGTAGACCATGAGGTCAACCGCATCCTGCACGAAATGCAACGCCGTGAGTTTCCACAGGATGGATGGCTCTCGGAAGAATCCCCCGACGATCCGGCACGCCTCACGCATCAACGCGTCTGGATTGTGGACCCCATCGACGGCACCAAAGCGCTGATCAATCGGCTGCCGGAGTTTACCATTTCTGCCGCGCTGATCGAACGCGGCATCCCGATCGTCGGCGTGATCTTGAATCCCTCGACCGACGAGCTCTTCACCGCGGTGCGCGGGGGCGGTCTGTATCTGAACGGCTCACGCGTCACCCTCTCGCCTCCTCGTGATTTCAATGCGGTCATCATGATCAGCGGGAAAGATTTCGGGACCGACCGATGGTCGGCACTCGGCGACACGACTCGATGCCGTCCTATCTACTCCATCGCCAATGCCATGGCCTTAGTGGCGGCCGGTCGCGTGCGGGCCGCGTTTACGGTCGAGCCCATGAACGAATGGGACCTCGCGGCCGGAGTCCTGCTGATTGAAGAGAGCGGCGGCACCGTCAGCGATGCGGCAGGAAATCCTTTGATGTTCAATCAGCCAAAACCAACCCTTCGTGGCGTCATCGCTGTAACGGCTGCGGCCGATGAGGGTCTGCGCGCCATGCTCCAAACCCAGGCTGACCAGGCCCGGTCTCAACCTGAGAATAAGCGAACCGCTCCATGACCATCGCTCTGCTGGGAACCGGACTATTAGGTCGAGCCATCGCCGAACGACTCCAGTCCGTCGGCCATTCCGTCACGGTCTACAATCGAACCGAAAGCAAAGCGCGCCCTCTCCAGGACTGCGGCATCACCGTGGTCACGAGACCAGAACAGGCCGTCTCCCAAGCCGACTCTGTCATTCTCATGCTGGCCGATATGGCGGCAATCCGTGCCGTCCTCCTGACACCAGCCTCATTGGCAGCACTCCGCGGCAAAACCGTCATCCAGATGGGAACCATTGCGCAGGAAGAAAGCTTGATCGTGCAGGCCGAGGTCGAACAAGCCGGCGGATGGTATTGCGAAGCGCCGGTGCTGGGAAGTCTTACCGAGGCGAAATCCGGAACGCTCTTCGTGATGGTCGGCGGAACCGAAGATCAGTTTGCCCAATGGCTTCCGCTGTTTCGTGATCTGAGTCGAGAGCCTCGCTTGGTCGGCCCTGTCGGGCAGGCCGCAACCCTGAAGCTCGCGCTCAATCAGTTGATCGCGGCGGAAATAGCGGCCTTCGCCCTGAGCCTTGGACTCGTCCAACGGGCCGGTATTCCCGTGGACACCTTCATGGCGATCTTGCGGGAGAGCGCCCTGTTCGCTCCAACCTTCGAGAAGAAACTACCACGACTCCTGTCGCGGGACTATCAGCACCCAAACTTTTCCACGCGCCATCTCATGAAGGATGTGGAACTCTTCCTGAAGGAAGCCGCTGGTTACGGTTTAATCACGAGTGGTGCGGAAGGAATCAAGCCGGTGCTGGAGCAGACGATTGCGCTGGGACTAGGCGAAGCCGATTACGCATCGATCTATGAAACGGTCAACCCAAAAACATAGCAGGAGGCTGAAGCAGTCCGCCTACGGCCTTCCTCTTACTGGTGAGGTGAGGAGTCTCGATGTTTTCTTACGGTGCCGGTGGCGTATCGCTCAGGCTTGCCTGCGAGTCCTTTTTGGTGAGATGGAACGTCCCGCCCTTTTGAGTCGGCGCACGATCTGTGCCGATTCGGCTATACCACCAGTTGCCCTCGCCTTCTGAAAAATCAGGCGAAAACTCCACGGTAAATCCACCATCCCGGTCATTCTCCTTCTGAAACCACATGCCATGCCAGGTATGACCGACGAGCGTCAGGGTCTCGAATCGCCCATCCTTCCAGTCATAGCGACCATTGCCCTGCTCATCCAATATCAACCGGACAATCGCTCCGTCGACATATTCCCATTCACCGGCAAGGACCTGGCGGTCTTCGGACTGATCGGACGTCGATGGAGAAAGAAAATCCGACACAACAGCCCGATGCACCATCGGCTTGTCACATCCAGACGCGAGTAATGTGCAGGCGAGCAAGAGAGGGGCTGCGATGTATCGCGAAAGCATATGGTCCTTTCAATGAATGAGGCCTGTTCCTACTTACCACTTGAGGACGAGACAGACAAGCCGTCAGGCAAAATGGGTGCGCAGGAACAATCCTGAAGGCTGTTCCTATCCGAGTTGCGCGAGCCGCCTGCACGCGTCATCAATATCGGCATCGATTTTTGCATAGCTGAATCGAATAAACCGACTCCCTTCAGTTCCTGAAAAGAAGGCTTCTCCTGGCACACCAGCCAGGCCGATCCTGTCCAACAGATGCATCGCCCGGTCCTTACCGGTGTTACCTGGCAGACGAGACGCATCGGCCAACACATAGTACGCGCCCTGCGGAATTGAGGGCGTCAGACCGGCCTTGGCCAAGGCTTGGCAGAAACGATCTCGTTTTCGTTGATAGTCGCGTGCCTGATCGCGATAGAACGAGTCAGGAAGTTCCTGGATGCCGACCGCAACTCCCGCCTGCAACGGTGTCGGGGCGCAGACGTATAACAAATCGTTCATGGCTCCGATGGCCTGAGCCCATCGCGCTGCCGCGACGCTGTACCCAATGCGCCAGCCGGTGATGCTGAACGTTTTGGAGTATCCGCCAATGGTAATCGTCCGGTCGGCCATGCCCGGTAATGTGGCAAGGCTCACATGGGCACGATCGTCATACAAAAAGTACTCGTAGATTTCGTCGGTGAACACGAACAGGTCGTGCTGTTGAACAATCGCGGCAATGTTCTCCATTTCTTGCCGGCTGAACACTTTGCCGGAAGGATTGCCGGGCGAGTTCACGATGATCGCTTTGGTGCGGGGCGTGATCGCACGCTCGACCTCAGCTACGGAAAACGTCCAGTCGGGCGCTTGCATCTTGACCAGCACTGGAACGGCCTCAACCGCCAGCAACGCACTGATATGATACTGATAGTAGGGTTCGAACAGGACGACTTCGTCGCCTGGGTTGAGCAACGCCAAGCAGGCAGAATGAAACGCCCCTGTGGCTCCCGCGCTGACCGTAATGTCCGTTTCCGGATCGGCTACGATGCCGTTGTACTGCGCCAGCTTCCTGGCGAGCGCCTGTCGCAATTCGGGCAAACCGTCGAATCGCGAATACACATTCTTCCCTCGTTCCAGGGCCTGCGCTGCAGCTCGAATCACCACCGGTGGAGCCGGCGTGTCGCAGACTCCCTGTGCCATATTCAGACCTTTTGCCTGCACGCAGGCTTGGGTCATCGCTCGAATTTCTGAATGGGCTAATATTGCCATCCGCTGGTTGATCTGCCGTCTCATCATGGCATTGCTCCTCGTTCAAAGAATCTCACTTGTCGCAGAGCGGTTCCAGGCAGGTCAAGCGCCTTTTCTTTGCAGCAGGCAAAATAGCCGAGACGGGGATACGACCGAAAATCGAATGTATCGGGTACTCATGGCAGCAATGGGATATCCTACGTTCATGGTGCGGCCCCCCTTCCGAGTTACTCCACTTGAGGAATGCAGGTCGACAACGAATCCGGTAGAGTTGTTTCATCGTCGAAGCAACAAAGTTACCACTGATCGAAAGAAAGGAGGTGTTCCGTGGCCACGCAAGACCCCAGATCTGGACGAGCGGTACTCTCCGATCACGAAGCCGCAATGGCGGAACGCCGAGGCCGCCGTCTTAACCTGAGTTGCCGCCTGTTCTTTTTCGGAGAAGATGACTTTGAAGGGGAAGCGACGATCCTCGATCTCTCCACCGGAGGCTGCCAGGCGACCTCACTGACCGAAGTGCAGGTTGGCACGACGCTCCGCCTGTCCCTCTTCCTGCAAGATCAGGAATGGCCTGTGCGCATCGATGAAGCCCTGGTCCGGTGGGTAAAGGGGACGGCCTTCGGTCTCGAATTTACAGAAATCCGATCGGCCCAACGAGAGCGCATCCGTGCCTTGATCATGAAAGCCAAGCTCTAACAGGCCGCTAGCCCAGGGCATCTATCTGCAGTAACGACCCCCTCTTTCCTCGCCGTAATCAGGACGCCTCCCCCTTACCTTATCGCTCTTCGTCACAACCTCATCATTGCGCACAAGATCCGTGACTCCTGAATCGCCGGTCACGCAGAACGACCAATGAGAAAATGCACGTTCGACCGGGTTCGAGTTCTCCCTTATTTCTTTTCATTCTTGGGAGGAGGCGACGGGTGAGACCGGAACATCTCGTAGTAACGCAGCACCTTCCTCACATAGGTACGGGTTTCTCGAATGCGAGGAATTTTGCGTTCTTTCACGCGATGAACCCCGGCGTTATAGGCCGCCAAGGCCAGTGGAAGATCGCCCTGGTAGAGATTCAGCAGATGCCGCAATTGTTTCGCGCCTCCGCGGATGTTCTGCAACGAGTCATAACGATCGCTCACACGTAACGTGACTGCGGTGTCCGGAGTCAGCTGCATCAAACCGACCGCGCCTTTGCGAGACACGGCATGCTGATTAAAATCGGATTCGGTCTTGATCACCGCGCGCAGCAGAGCCGGATCGAGACGATATTTCTTGGCGTACCATGCGATAGCCCGGCTGATTTCTTGCTTTGAATATCGCTGGTGGGCGCTGTCGTAGTCCGGTCGCGTCGGGGCGGGAACCGCAACGATCAGCAGACACAGCAGCGTCAGCGTGCAGAAGGCACGTAGCAGGTGTGAACAGAGCCGTCCGCTCCTGGTTCGAGTGATCGCCATAGCGTGGAATGATATTCCTATGCACAAAATAGCCTTCATCACGGTCAGGAAGGTCTCAAGATCCATGCCTCAGCCGCCCTTCACTAACCTATGGATCGCACAGGGGAATCGATGGCTATGCCGCCATACGCACGATGCCGTGAAGTGCACAGAATGGACGTTTGAGAACTGTTGGCTCAGCCCCAAGTTGGCACAGTTCTTCAACAGAGAAGATTACTTGGGAAATTGTGTCGGGAGAATCAGAAAGAATTACGAGGGATGCTCAAAAAGTTCGTCTGGCAAGGCTGCAGCGAGTGAGCGACTGAACAATGCGCGGAGACGTGACTATCGCTTTTCGTTCACTGTTCATCACTCATCGTTTAGCGGTTCCTGCCCAGTGGCCTGTTTCAGCGCCCAGCTAGAGGAGCTCGCCGATCAGCCTTACCGCCTCTTCCGGCGAGGCAGCGGCATGAACGAGATCGGGCGAGAGACTCTTGAACAGGCTCACGCCAGCCTTATCTGCACCTAACAGAATCACTATCTTCTTAGCCTTCAGCGCCAATGCCACTTCCGAAACCGTACCAGTCCCACCGAGTCCGCAGGCCACAATGATGTCGCTGGACATCACATTCACGTTGTTGCGCGCCTGGCCCAGATCCGTGACAATGGCCACGTCCACATATCGGGACACCGACGCCTTGTCGTCCGGAAGAATTCCGATCGTCAAACTGCCGGGCACCGACTTGGCGCCCTCGCTCGCCGCGTCCATCACGCCGCTTGCGCGCCCCCCGGTCAGCACGACCCATCCTTGACGGGCAATCAGCTCACCCAAACTTTTCGCATCGGCTAGCGCTCTGGAACCGGCCTTGGCCGGACCCATCACACCGACCACTGGCTTTCTCGTCGATCGTCGAATCGGACGTTTCACGAACCGCACCTCACGGGTAATGGTACTGGCACAGGTTGCCGAAATGAAAAATATACACCGGTGGGGCAGGATTTGTCGCGCGACACTCGTGAAGGGTCAGGACGATACGATGAACCGGACGTGAAGCTCTGTACCTCGACTCACGTTATGGTTTCCCCCACAATTCCTCGAGCCGCTGGGCACGACCACAACTGTATTTATAGAATTTGTAGCGAACGGGGTTTTTCTTGTAGAAGTCCTGATGGTATTCCTCGGCGGCATAAAATGGAGCGGCAGGCACGATTTGCGTGACGATCGCTTCTTTGAACCGTTTCGATTGCTCGATGGCTTGTTTGGAGTTGTCTGCCACGCGCTTTTCTTCGTCGGTCTGATAGAAAATAATCGCACGATATTGTGAGCCATGGTCACAGAACTGCGCGTTCGCGGCGAAAGGGTCGACGTTGCGCCAGAATGCCTCCAGCAGCTTCTGATAGCTCACCTTCGCCGGGTCATAGAGCACCTCGACCGATTCCGCATGTCCCGTTCGTCCAGCGGACACGTCTTCATAACTCGGATTGGCGACGGTCCCTCCCATATATCCAGACGCCGCAGAGAGCACGCCATCAACCTTTTCAAAGGCTTCTTCCATGCACCAGAAACAGCCGCCGGCAAAGTAGGCCTTGCCAAGTGGCGCATCCGCTACGGCCTGGCCTGTCGGCTGCAGGGTCCAGGCTCCGATGAAAAGAATGACGACAGTCAGAAACGATACCGCAGTATGTTTGTTCATAAGACAGTCCTCCCTACAGAGTCAGTCGACTAGCTGTATGAATCCTTACACCCTCGTGCGAGTCTCGCGAGACAAGCGGGACAGATGACGGTTTGAGGTTTTCTGAACTTCGGATCGCGCCAATCGCTCACTTCTTGCTTGTCTCGCTGACCCTTCACATCCGAGATGCAGCCGGCATAAAGTCGGCATGGGCCCAAGCCTTCTTGAAGCGTTCTTCCGTCTCAGCCGCCTGATCGCCTTTATGTTGGGCCTTGAGGCTCTGGATCAATCCGATCAGCGCCCACCCGTTGTCCGGATGTCGCAGAAGATCTGCACGATACACCGCTTCGGCTTCGGCCGGGCGGGCGGCGCGCAACAATACCGTTCCAAGATAATGCCGCACGGGCAATGGCCAAATCGACGGCTCCGAGTAGGGAAGCGCCTCCTCCATTTTGATGGCATCTTCGAACAGCCGGATCGCGTCCCCATAATGTTGGCGGTGCGCCGCAAGCTCACCCGCTAGCACTCGTTCGGCAATCTTGAGCAGCGTCTGCTCGGTCCTGCCTTCTACCGTGCGATCCCGACGCATCTGCTTCGTGAGACCGGCGAGCGCAACATGTGTGCCCTCAGCCCCGGGGATCCTGCCGGTCGCGACATGGGCGAGCCCTCTTCCCAGCCGCCACATCCCTTCCATCAATCGTAATCCCTTGGGTGGCGGAGGTTCCCTGAGCAACTCCTCCCACCGGCCGAACCGGATCATCGAGAAGATCGGTGTGGGAAGGTAGAGCTCCTTCCACCGGTCTTTGCGCGCTTCCTCCGCTGTGATCGTAGCCGTCAATTCTCTGGCAATTTTCATGGCTTCGGCATTCCGCCCCTCCATGGCCAAGGAAGCCCAGAGAAAATGGAGATTGTGGGTGTAATACCCGTCCGCATAGTCGCCGCTCAGATGCTGGCTCGCCAAGTACTGTTGATCGATGTGGGCGGCCTGCCGATTCTGTTCCGCTGCTTCGTGATATTTCCCAACCCGCATGTAAATATGGGCGGGCATATGCACGAGATGGCCGGCTCCAGGCATCAGACCGGGCAGCCGCTCCGCACAAGGCAAGGCTCGTTCCGGTTGCAACGAGGCCTCAACCGCATGCAGGTAATAGTGACAGGCCCCCGGATGCTCGGGGTTCCGTGCAAGTACGGACTCGAGTGTCGAGACGATCTCGTCGGTGTCAGGCTGCGGTCGCCCATCCTGCTTCCACAAGTCCCAGGGCCGCAAATCCATCAAGGCTTCGGCGAACAACGTCGCCGCATCGGCATCTTCGGGGAATCGCAGCGACATCGATCGCATCGCCTTCGCATAGGCTTCGTCGAGGCCCTTGCGCTTGATCCCTTTTCGTCCGACATACCGCGTGACCAAGGCCTCGATGTAGGCCCGCTCCCCTGGAGTGGCGCGATCCGCCAGCCGTTGAGCCTTCTGGACCATCTCGATAGCCCAATGTTCGTCCTTCTTCTCCATCGCACCATTGATGTTGGGCCCGAGCGCCAGCGCGATGCCCCAATAGGCCATGGCCGCCTGCGGATCGAGCCGGGCCGCGGCTTCAAACGACCGGATCGCCTCTTCATGGTTGAAGGCATAGACGAGCCGGAGCCCCTGATCGAAATACCGCTGGGCCTGTTCCGAGGTGGTGGTGATGGGATGGTGGAGGGAACCCAGATTGTCGAAGAGCGGCACCGCGGCGGTCTGACCGGCAAGAACCGATTCCACTGGCACACAGAGCGCCAACCACAACGTCATTCCGACCATCACGCGTGTCGCCACCATCCGACCTCCCCATAAACACCTGATCGCCCGTTGCTCAATCCACATCCCCTATCGACTTGGTCTCCTGTCATCGTTCATCGTGATCTCTATTTCGAATGAGGACCGCACGTCCTCCTTCATCCACGAAGGCTTCGACTCGATCCCCGACATGGGCCGGTCGATCGATGCGCGTATTCTCGTCATGCGCGAGACGGAGTTCAGTCCCGCCGACCTCCTGAAGCACATAGGCCCCACCCTCGATCTTCGTCACCTGCCCTTTGAGAGAAGAGGCATTTTCAGGAATGGCAGTCCGCATCTCACTCCCCGGTTGGACTCCCAGCGTGCCCTGCACGATCCCTCGTCCAAGATCCTCTTGCTTCGAGGGTCCCGCGATGTCGCAGCCGGCCCCGAGCAGGCTCGCTCCCAGCACCGTGATGAAGCACCACCTTGTGATACACATCATGTCCTCCTCCTCTGTTGTTGCCCTTGCTCCCCCGCTTGTTCAAGGTATCTTCGACCAGTTGCCCCCATAACGGCGGACGTACGTCAGAATCGGGTGACGCTGGAAAAGTTGAAATCTCGAAGCCTCATCGACGGCACCAGGAGTTTGCCGGTTTCTGACGTGATCGCTTCAGCCGGGTTGGTAAAGGCCTCAACTCGATTGAACACGTGCAGCGGGCTCTCATGAAATCGAAAGTTCTTCACGGCCGACAGGATCTGGCCATTTTCAACGAGGAACGTGCCGTCCCTCGTCATACCGGTCAGGGTGAGATCGGTCGGGTTGACCATCCTGATGTACCAGAAGTTGGTCACGAGGATGGCGCGCTCCGTCTGCTTGATCAATTCTTGTAACGTCGGCAAGGACGATCCAGCTCCGGAGAGGCAGGGCGCATCAAGCGTCGGGATTGAATCGATGCCTCGCGCCTTCGCCGTGAAACGATCGTACGACAACTGTGTCAGCACCCCCTCCGTCATCCAGTCGGATGCCACTGTCGGCAACCCGTCCGAGGTGAACCCGATGCCCAGGAGATCCTCATGATCCGAAAGATTGCGGAGCGATAGTCTCAGGTCGACGATCGGTTGGCCCAGTTTTCCCGACAAGGCGCTCGTGCCTTTTTCGTAGGCCTTCGCATTGAGCGTCCAGAAGAGCGCGGACCAGAGCCCCGCGACGGCCGCCGGCTCCAGAATCACGGGGTAGCGCCCTGGCGGCAACTCACGCACCTCCAGGCCTCGTTTGGCTTTATTGATCGCGGTGAGGGTCCGCTCCTGTACTTTCAGATGATCGATGGATCGATGGGCCGCGGCGCCCCAGCCGGTGGCCTCACCGGCCTGAACGGTGAGGCTGAATCGAGCGTCGGTCCGTTCTTCATGAGCGAAGAGACCCGTACTGGCGGCCACGCCGACCGTCGCCATCGACGAGGACAGGGTCCCGGCTGCGCCGAGACTTTCCATCCGGCATTGCCCGATCGCCTCATTGGTATATTCCATCCGCCGTGCCGGACCGGCCAACGCTGTTTCGACACGCGTCGTCGGGGGCGTCGAATATTGCTGTGGCTCCACCGGCGGGAGGTATTCCGGATCTTCCGGCGACAGTTGCGCAATCTCCGTAGCCCTGGTCACGACCTCTTGCACCGAACCAGCCGTAAAGTCCGTCGTGCTGGCGGTGCCGTGCCGCCGCCCGAATGCCACCGTCACGCTCAACGACCCGCGCCTCGTATCGACGTTCTGGACGATCTGATTATTCGCGAACCGCGTCGTCCCGCTCTGCTGATCGTGCAACGACACCAACGTGTGGTCGCCGGTTGAATGTTGTAAGACCAGCTCCGAGAGAAACCGGAACTCGCTCCGGCTCGTCAGCTTCGGCCAAGCCTTGTGGTCTGTCGTACTCATGATCCCGCTTGCCCTCCGATGACCTGCACGTTGCGGAATCGTGCGTGAGAGGCCGGATGGCTCATCCAGCCGGACTGGCCGGGCTGACCCTTGCCACACGTGATGAACCCGTACCGCCGGCGGTGCGACCGGTCGGCGACCCCGTCGCAACTGCCCCAGAACTCCGGCGTGATCCCATGGTAAATGACATCGCGAACCATATGAGTCCGCTTCCCGTTTTCAATCAGCCAAAAGGCATCGCCGCCGAATTGGAAATTATAGCGTCGTTGATCGATGCTGAAGGATCCGTGGCCTTCGATATAGATACCCCTTTTCACATCGGCCAGCAGCTCATCGAGGGTGGCATCGCCTGGCTCCAGGCCGATGTTGGCGATGCGAACGATCGGCACGCTGCCCCAACTGTCCGCCCGATTGGACCCGCGCGAGCGCGTCTCGCCGATCATCGGCGCCACTTCGCGGTTCGTGCAGTAGCCGACGAAAATGCCGTTGCGCACAATGTCCCATTGCTGGCAGGCCACACCATCGTCGTCGTACCCGGTCGCGGCAAGGGTCTCCGGTTCGCAGTTATCGGCCACAAGATTCACGGGCGGAGAACCGTATCGAAAGGTTCCTCGCTTCTCGGTCGTGAGAAAGCTGGTGCCGGCATAGTTGGCCTCGTAGCCGAGCGCACGGTCGAGCTCGCTCGGATGACCACAGGATTCATGCATGGTGAGCGAGAGGTGCTCAGGATCAAGGACGAGATCGTAGAGGCCCGGCTCGGTGGTAGGCGCCTTTACTTTTTCGACGGCTTGAGACGCGATGCGCGGAGCCTCGGCGAGGAAATTGGCGTCTTCGATCAATTCATAACCCATCCGAAGATGCGGCGTATTGAAACTCCGCGATGCGAACCGCCCGTCATGAATCGCCGTCGCATCGTACTCGCCGCTCACGGCCAGGAGGTCGAACTCCAGACGCGAGCCTTCGGTCGAGACAAAGAGCTTGCGGTCCCGGCGAGCCCACAGACTCGCGCTGCTCCGTACGACACCGGCCTGCCGATGGACATATTCCATCGTCTCGAGCAGCAATGCAGTTTTCTGTTCAAGCGAGACGGCAAAGGGATCGATCCGCCTGGCCGTCACAATACGGTCTCGATGGACCGGCTCATCGGCAAGCGTCACCTTGTCGATCGCCATCGACGCAGAGCCTTTGGCGATCTCGATCGCCAGATCAGCCACACGAGGGGCTTCTTCCAGCGACAGGACCGAACTGGCCGCAAAGCCCCAGGCCCCGTGATAGAGGACGCGGATCCCGAACCCTCTATCCTGCATATCCCGAATGGAGTCGATGCGCCGGTCTTCGCCACGAATGGTCTGGGTTGTGCTGTCGAGGATGCGAATATCGCCGTACTCGGCTCCGGAAGCCACCACGCGTTTAAGTACCAGTTCGGCGAGTTCGTCTTGATGAAGCATGGGCATGGCAGCTGTATCCTGACAGAGGCACCGGAGCCGTTCAACTCAGGGCGCCACCGGGCTTGGCTTTCACGATGTCATCCCCTACGATGTCGCCTCATGATCTCTCCCGGGCAGACGCCACGACAGCGCATCATCGAACTGATCACCGGTACCAGACTGTCATCATACCAGCTGGCCCAGATGCTGGGCATCCCGGAACGCCAAATCGAGGAACATCTCCCTCACGTCGTGAAAACGGTGGCTCGAGATCCGTCGCGCCGATTCATCCTCGAACCCTCCGTCTGCCCCGATTGCGAGTTCATCTTTCGCGATCGACGAAAACTGAACAGGCCGAGCCGTTGCCCTACATGCCGCAGCGAAGGCATTACCGCTCCTCGATATGGGATTGAGCCGATCTAGGCTGTTCGCATAGCCCTGTCGCTTCTCACATTTCCTGGATGCCTTGCCCTCCTCATCTAGAATGGTCTGATTCACTTAGCGCCCACTACCATTCTCTTCCCTCCGTCATCTCGACCATGCCTGTCTGAATCTCTTCGAGTTCTGGGAAAAACGCCACGAGGCGACAGGTGGGCAGGTGCAGCTGGATTGGAACAAGTTGTACGGGATCTCGTATCATGTAGAAAAGGACCGCGGAACGCCCCTGGTGGCAGAAGCGGTTGGAGTAACCGGAGGTCCTATGACACGATCCCTCGCCATGCTACTGTTCGCCTGCCTGCTGGCCGTCTCTGCCTGTAACGGGGACAAGCCCAAGGAATTGCTCGAGACCGCAGAGTTTGAGGAGCGGCAGATGAACCTGCCCCACGCGAAGCAATTGTACGAAGATGTGATTCGGCTCTACCCGACCAGCAAAGAAGCCGACCAGGCCCGGGCGCGCCTAGCCACTCTTACCCCCGCTCAATAGGCTGGCGTTTTGGCCACCAGGGAATGAAAGCATTCGTCGTTTGCTGATAGATGCGATAGTCCTCGCCACGGCTTGCCAGCGCCTGCGCTTCCGCCAGAGGAATTCCCGTCACTTTGACTAACGCCCATCCCATCGCGATCGGGCCAATCCAAGTGAGCAGCCAGCCCGGTGTCCCGATGGCCATGACGACGTAGGCCCACCAATGGAGCCATTCGAAAAAATAATTTGGATGGCGCGAGTAATACCACAGTCCGTCGCGACAGACGCGATCGCGATTCCAAGATTTGGAACGAAACTGCGCAAGTTGCCAATCGGCCATCGCTTCACCGGCGATCGCGACCATCCAGATCAGCAATCCAGCCAGTTCGATCAGCGCGAACGGAGGCCGTGGGTTTTGGATCAGCACCAGAAAGGGGAGAGAAAGGCCCGCCACGGCCAGCGCTTGCAGGTGAAAGTAGCCGAACATCTTGAGCCGCTCGAACGAGCCCCATTGTTCGCGCAGACGGCGATACCGAGCATCCTCCTGTTTGCCGATCACACGGTTGAGGAGGATGTAGAATCCCAGCCGGCCCGCATAGAGCAGGACCAACATGGCCACGAGGACTTTCCGCTCGGTCTCGCCGGTGGCCTGGGTCGCATACCAGAGGACGGTGGCGATCAGGCCTGCACAGAATCCCACGTCTGCAATCGAGGCATTGCATATCCAGAGCTGAAGCAGCCACAGCCCTGCCATGATGACGCCCATAGCCACATACGCCGTGACGACAAGGGACAGAGGGTCCGATCCCATTATCGCATCCTCCCATATTCCCGATATTGCGCGGCACGTTTCACGTTGTACGCCTCACGAAGTTTGATCGGGATAGTCCCACAGATCCGCGCCCATAGTGGTCCGTCCCGCAAGCCAGGCGCGAAAGCCGGACAAGGGGAACGAAAGACGCCCTTGAAGCTTGCCACAGTTCATCGACAAATCGGGAGGCCTTGGTGCGCCAACATAGTCCCTCACGGAGCCAGGCCTGATCAGACCAGCCAGCTCCGGATACCAGGGAATGAGCGCTTGCCCGATCTCCCAGCGCGACAGCCGTTCCGCTCCTCCAAGGTGATAGAGGCCCGGCCGATCCTGGCCGATCAACTCCCACAGGGCTCGCGCCGTCATACCAGCCGGTAGCGGACAACGGAACTCATCGGTGAATAGAGTGAGTGATGTTCCCGCCCTCACCGCGTTCCGCATATCCTCGACAAAACTACGATCGCCGGTCGGCGACGTGCCGGCGTTCAGCCCCACACGAATCACACTATGCCGTGGGTTCTGCAGCACGAGGCGTTCGGCTTCTGCTTTGGTCTCTCCATACACGTTGAGCGGATTCACCGGATCCGTTTCGACGTACCAGTCCTTGGCGCCATCGAAGACTTGATCGCTGGAGAAGAAGAGAAAAGGAATCCCGGCCGCAAGTTCGGCAAGGAGCGACGTGGCCTCCACGTTGATGCGTCGAGCCTGAGATGGGTTCTGCTGGCAAGGTCCGGTCCGGCTCTGCGCCGCACAATGGATGACGACATGGGGATGGAGGTCGCGCCAGAGACGGCGTAGGACCCCCGCATCGGTCAGATCGACGTCCTGTCTGGTGAGACCCCGCACCTCCCACTGCGGCGCCCAGCGAGGCGCCGTCGTGAGGAGATAGTGGCCAATGAGCCCTGCCGCACCGGTAATGAGGGCGAGCGGTGCCATAAGGAAATATGCTGGTTAGCGCGTCAGCTTGCGGTAGCGAATGCGATGGGGCTGATCGGCCTCCTTGCCCATACGCTTCTTCCGATCCGCGTCATACTCGCTGTAGTTCCCTTCGAACCAGACCACCTTGCTGTCGCCTTCGAACGCCATAATATGGGTCGCGACCCGGTCCAGGAACCAACGGTCGTGACTGCTGATGACGGCGCAGCCGGCGAAACTTTCCAATCCTTCTTCCAGCGCACGCAAGGTGTTGATATCGAGATCGTTGGTCGGCTCGTCGAGGATGATGAGGTTCGCTCCCTCTTTCAGCATCCGGGCCAGGTGCACCCGGTTGCGTTCGCCGCCGGAAATATCCTTCACCTTCTTTTGTTGATCGGTGCCGGCAAAGTTGAACCGGGCGCAGTAGGCCCTGGCGTTGACTTCGGCCTTGCCGAGCATGATGGTATCGTGGCCCTCGGAGATGATGTCGTAGACGGATTTTTCCGGATCGAGGCTGCGATCCTGGTCCACGTAGCCCAGCTTGACCGTCTCGCCGATCTTGATCGTGCCGGTATCCGGCTTCTCTTTCCCGATGATCATGCGGAACATCGTCGTCTTGCCGGCTCCGTTCGGACCGATCACGCCGACAATTCCGCCCTTGGGGAGACTGAAGTTCACATTGTCATAGAGGACCTTGTCCCCGTAGGCTTTGCCGACACCTTGGGCTTCGACGACCACATCGCCCAGCCGCGGGCCCGGTGGAATGTAGATTTCCAGATCGGCCGCCTGCTCTTCCTGTTTCTGATTGACCAATTCTTCATAGCGGTTGAGCCGCGCTTTGCCCTTCGACTGACGGCCTTTCGGCGACATACGGATCCATTCCAACTCATGTTCCAACGACTTGCGGCGCTTCGATTCGGTTTTTTCTTCTTTTTCCAGCCGCACCTGCTTCTGTTCCAACCAGGAGGTATAGTTTCCCTGGAACGGAATGCCATGGCCGCGATCGAGTTCGAGGATCCAGCCGGCCACGTTGTCGAGGAAGTAGCGATCGTGCGTCACGGCGATGACCGTACCTTTATATTGCTGCAGATGCTGTTCGAGCCATTGCACGGACTCGGCATCCAAATGGTTGGTCGGTTCGTCGAGCAGGAGGATATCCGGCTCCTGAATCATCAAACGGCAGAGGGCCACCCGTCGTTTCTCGCCGCCCGAAAGCACGCCGATCTTCGCATCCGCCGGTGGGCAACGCAGCGCGTCCATGGCCACTTCCAGGACATTATCTAACTCCCATCCGTCTGCCGCTTCGATTTTTTCCTGGAGCTGCGCCTGCTTTTCCAGCAGTTTTTCCATCTCATCGGGCGTGGCCTCGCCCATCTTGTTGCTGACCGCGTCATACTCGCGCAACATGGCCACGAGCTCTTTCTTTCCTTCTTCGACAACCTCTTTCACCGTCTTCTCCGGATCGAGCTGCGGTTCCTGTTCCAGCAGACCGACGCTGTAGCCCTTCGAGCGGGTGATCTCCCCGGTATAGTTCTGGTCGGTTCCGGCAATGATCCTGAGCAGCGAACTCTTGCCCGATCCGTTGAGGCCCAACACGCCGATCTTCGCGCCGTAGTAAAACCCCAAATAGATCTCGCGCAATACCTGCTTCTTCGGCGGATAGATCTTGCCGACATTGACGAGTGAGAAAATGACTTGTTTATCGTTTGTGGTCGCCATGCATTCCCCTACCTAGTAATGAACTGGTGAGTTGAAAAGAACCATCGTGCGGGATGCTCACAGGAACCTGTGCCAGCACCGACTACAGCGAATGCAAGACTTGGTGCCCTGCCTGTGCTTGAACGGCCAAGCCGGCAAGACCGGCCCTGACCTCCGACGCGTTGCGTACGGGGTTGGCAAAGGCCACCCGCCCACCCTGCATGCGGCCTGGCGTGGTGAGCCGAAGGTGAAAGCCCAACCGGTCCAATGCCGTCACTGTCGCCTGCTGCGCCTCGGCATTGCCGAATACGCGGGCCAGGAGCAGTAACGTCTCCGCCTGCTCGGTGTTAAATTCACGAATGAGGCTCGAGGCCTCATCCGCGAGCGGGTCCACGGCCGCTCCCGCGTAATCGTCCGGCATGACCCAACCCATCGATCCAAAGCCGCCGACGAAATAGATATCCGCCAATGCCATGCGGAAAAAACTAAAGTCCTCGAAGTCTACCCAGTAGGAGGCATTGGTATGGCGTGCCAGGTAGAGCTCGCGAACCTTAACCGCTTCCTCTCTCGGCACCCTGGTCGCCGACCCCATCAAGGTCACCCTGGCCGCACCCTGCGGATCGCTGCGGCTCTCTGGCGGTGTCACGAGCAGGCTGGCCCGTGGATCGCCCAACAGATTTTGCGTATGCATCGCCATCGTGCTGATCAAAAAGACCGGTTGCCCCTTGTCGTCCAACCCGTAGGGCATCACCGATCCGAAGGGCCAGCCAGGCTGCTTGCGCGAGAGCGTCGAGAGACTACCCGATGACTGTAAGTACACCAGCGTCTTGGCCCGCTCGGCATGGGACGGTTCAGGAACCTCAGGACCCTCTGAATCAGGCCCGCTGCTATGTTGTCGTGATGAAGACATGTCTAATCTCTTACTCCCTGCAATGGACCGGGTGACACCTTACCCTGGATCTGTCGAACATTTCCACTGAGGACGGGGTGTGCCGGAGGGGTCAGCTGGACGTAGACCGACAGGCTCGACACCGGCGTCGAGGAAGGCGAAGAACTGATCCGAAGGCCATTCATGCCTACGAGCTGCCGCGACTCTCTCAGTCATCGTCAGCCATATTTGAGAGCGGCTACATTCCAATTTCTTGCGAGACACGGACTTCCGTTTCGTCGTCGATTTCCTCCAGACAACTGAAGCAGGTAAAGGGAAACCTGTCGACAGGGATCGCACAGGATTCGCCGATGGACGAATCGTCTATCGCCTGTCCACCGCATTCTCGATGAATTAAGACAAGCATATGGCTCCCTTCACGCTATGTTGCACCCACGACAAGACGTCGAAACAGATCCAGATGCTCCGGACTACTCAAGCGATGGTCGCCCGGAACGAGATGGAGGTCGATCGGAAACGAAGGAGCGAGGCCTCGTAACTGCTCGGCGAACTGACTGCTGCCTTGCGGCAGAATCACATGGTCTTGCTGGCCATGGAGAATGGCCGTACTCACTGGCCGCAGCCGGTCGAAACTCCTGCCCCAATAGGCCTTGCTCTCTTCCACCCACTTCCAGGCGAGAGGATAGTCCCGATGGGCCGGCTCGTCGTCCCAAGGCATCCAACCGGCGGTATGCCAGTCATGGCATCGCTCTGGTGCAATCGATTGCGCCCGCAGGCCCATCATGTTGAACGCCGGTGCGATGAGCAACAACCGCTCGATGCCAGCACATTCCTGCGCCATGAGCCAGGCGATCCAGCCTCCGAGTGAATTGCCAACGATGGTGATCGGCGGTCCGCCCTTGAGCATATTCAGAACGAGCCGCGCATCGGCGATCCAGTCCGAGAGCGTGTAGTCGATGAACCGTCCTTCCGAATCGCCAAAGCCTCGCACATCGTAGCAACAGAACCCCCAGCCTTGTTCTGCACACCATTGCGCGAGTGCTTTGCTCTTATTGCCCCACCGTTTCGAGAGGAAGCCGGTGATGAACAGAATCTGGCGATCCTTCCCCATCGAGCGATCCCCTCGGATCAACTTGCCATCGGCGCCTGCGAGTTCGAACGAAAGCAGGCTACTCATGGATGAGTAACCGCCTTCGTAATGAACGTCCCTAGTCGCTGCAGGACCGCTCTCGGAATCTCGTGCCCACCGCGGAAACTATGCCAGTCAACCGCAAGCCCCCCGTGAGTCAATGCGTCCCGCAGTTTTTCTGCCCCCGCGTAGGGCAGGATCTCATCCTGCGTCCCGTGGCTTTGAAAGACCGGCAGGCCTTTACGCTTGTGGAGTAAGAGGCCCCATTCCTGTGCGGCGAGGAGCGTACCGGACATTTGAATCAACCCGGCATAGGGCTGCGTGGTCCTAAGCATCAGATCGCAGGCCAACATGGCGCCCTGGGAGAATCCCCCCAGGATGGTCTTGCCCGGCTCCGCGCCGAATTTCTGTTCGATTTCTTTCAGGAAGGTCAGCATCGTCTCGCGCACCGTGGCCAGGCCCTTGGGAATGTCTTGCGAGAGGTCGCGTACCCGGCCGGCCGCACGATCCTGCGCAATACGCGCCATATCGATCAGCCACCAGGCCCGCGCATCGTTCGGCCCAAAACTTAACGAGAGCGGACCTTCGGGAAAGAGGAACCTCGTGCCGGCCGGCACGCTCAAGACATCGGCCAGCGAGACGAGATCGTCCCCCGGCGCGCCGAAGCCATGCAGGAGCAGGACGAGCGGACCGCGCCCCCCGCCCTTGCCATCTATGCCGCCCGTGATCCGTGTCCGCAACCCGCCGATTTGTTCTTCGCGCATAAATATCCCGTTATTTCATGTACAAATATTGCAGCAAGGCGACGATGCCATAGAGCGACGACTCGATCACCGGCTGTTGATAGAGGGGTACGAAGGCCCCCTGTTCGTTCTCTTCCACTTCGTCGATCACATACTGGATCTGCTTCACGCGAACATCGTGATCTTTGCCGGATCCCAACGCCTGGACCATCTGGCGGCTGAGCCCTGCCAGCATGGCGGCTTTCGCCTTGCTGGCCGACTGGTACAGCAAGTAGGCACCCATCAGCGCCAGCACGACGTTCAAGGACCAGGACAGGATCAACAGGAGAGGATAGTTCCAGATATCGAAGTAGTCGTTCCGCGCGGCGATCATGACCAACAAGGCGATAAACGGATAACGAATCATGCGGTTGACCACTGCGGTCCGCTGCGCGATCAGATCGACGACGGCCAAGTATTTTAGCTTTTCAAATTCGGCTTTCTGGGTCTGGCCCAGACCATATTCCCGGAGATATTCTTCTTGGACCTGATCGGACCAGCCGCCGGTCGAGGCGGTTACCCAACCGATCCACCGCCGGCACAGCATGACCGCATCGAACACCGCCAGATTGAGCAACACGACGAAACCGGCGCTGCTCAGCGCCATGATCCAATCGATGCCGCAACTCAGCCGGCCGCGGCAGGGATGAATCATTTCCTCGCTCAAGACCCAATGCTGCAAGGGCCACATGACCGAGAGATACACCAGAAACAGGAGGATGGTCCGCAGCACTCGCTGCGACGGGATGCCGGCCTCGCGATACCAGGACCAGGCTTGATCCACCGTCGTCGCCGTCCTGGTCGCAGCCGGATGGTAGACCCGCTGCAAGTTGGTCCAGAAGGTCCGGGGTGACAATCGGCAGCGGCCCGACTCATCCTGAAATAAAAAATCCTCGCTGATCGCGTCGCTGTTCTTGTCTAGATCGCGGAGACCCTTCCCCAGCATGACCAGACAGAGGAGCACGACGAAGAGGCGGAGGAATTCGCTCGGCCAGACGCTGACCCCGGCGGTCCAGGAGAAGGGCTCTCCTTCGTCATGATTGGCTAACAGCGCTTCGGCCCCGCCGAAGGCGACGAAGGCCGAGAACGACGCCACCGCGACGAGGGCCGTGGCCGTCAGCAGACGAGGATGCCGTACGACCCACAGCCAGAGCCGTTCATTGCTCCAGGCGATGACCATGGCGACCAACAACGCCACGACCAACGCCGCCGCAACCGCGGTGTTATCGAATCCGACTCCCTGCTTCAAGGCTCCCAGTTCGTCTGTATGAGCCAGATCCTGCCTGAGAGGGTGGATTGTCCTGATCCCCTCCCGATCTACCGGGCTTATGTCCACCGCCCCGCCGCGACTCACTTCAAAGATCCTGGGGTGAGATCCTGCATCGTAGATGCGGTCGTCCGGCGTCAAGTCGACATGGTACCCCGTCGTGCAGGGTGCGGTCGTGGACGGCTGATGGCCGGCCGGTGCACAAGCGACAAACTGCACCGCTTGCAGGGCGGCCAGGTAGGCCGATGTTTGATAGCTGCTCCGGAACGGAGGCACGTCGCGTTGGAATCCTCCCTCCAATTGCAACCCGAACGGAGAGGCGATCACCATATTGCGTGTCGATTTGTATTCGCTCGAATGGAGGTGGCGCGCATCGAGATCGACGGTAAAAAAGATCGCATGGGGGAACGAGGGCCTGAGGGCCTTGATGATGAGCAGGGCGTCGTAGGGGTCCGTGCCCAGGATGCCGATGGCGCGCGCGCCTTCCCCCTCCTCGTAAATACGCGCGACCAGGGCCCGCACGTAGTCGAGCTGGCTCGTTCCTTCCGGACGGTCCCGCTGATCGTCTTTCAAAACCGTCTTGTCCGCGCGAGCGATTTTCCCCTTCTCTTCGCCCGGCACTTCCCCATCGAGGCCGCCGAGGTAGCTATACCGAAAGACGTTGAGCGTGAGCGACTCGTAGTCGGCGGGACGTTGAATCTGCAAATCGATGGCCTGCGACAGGGTCTGACACCATTTCTTGATGTCCACCGGAACCTGAATCTGTCTCAAATCGGCTTCCGGAAACGTCGCCACCTTCGCACAGGCTGCGGCGCGGAACTCGATGGGCAGAGTCCGCCCGTAAAACGAATCCCATTCCCCGATGAGGATCACCGCGTCCCAGCCGAGCCTTACTTGACGCCGCTCCAATTCCTCAACCAGCGCGCCGAATAGCTGATCGTCCGAGCCGACATCGTAGACGAGGCGAACGTTGGCAAGCGCCAGTCGGCGGTGAAACTCCTGCTCGCACACCTCATAAGTCTTACACGCGGTGCCTTGGCCGCCTTCTGTCTTGAGTCCGTAGGCGAGTAGGCCCTTCATCGCGCTCGTCCAAGGCGAATAGAGCTCGATCGCGCCGTCGACATTCGGCCAGACGCCGATTCCCTCGTGCGGTTCGCCATACAGGTCCCCGGCTTCCTGCAAGAAGCTGCGAAATTCCGACGAACTGCGCGGGCCCATGATTTTGAACGTGACCGCCTGTTGTACCGCCGGATTCAGACGGACTAATTGTCTCTTGTCGTCGGTCAGGAGACAGTCATGTTTCTGTTTCGCCTCTTGGCAGACCAGGGCTTGGGACAGAGAGGTCAGGGTCGCCAAGAATCCACGATTGATAGCCTCTTCCGGCAACCAGACGACCAGAACTGCGGAGGCACGCGAGGCCTCTTCTCCGCAGACGCGTGTCTTCCTTAGGCGATACCATTCATAGGGCAGAGCCGGCGCGGCTCCTTGCGGCTCCCATTCCACGAAGGAGAGATGGCCCTCGTCCTCCGGCACATAACAACCGACGCCCAGTGCGGTGCCGATGGCATAACGATCGCGGATGCGCGACTCGGTGCCTTCGACGTAGGGCCCCCCGCTCGTGGTGACCAGGAGCACGGTAATGCGCTGCCCGTTCCTGGTCCGTTCGGCAATTGTCTGTCTCAGCGCGCCAAGCCGTTGCGAGAGGGTGGATTCCGTTCCGGCCGACTTGCCGGTCGGTCCCGTTCCGCGCAGGCCCCGTTGCACGGCTGCCACCGGATCTTCCCACAAACGCGCACGGACCAACTGTTCACCGGTCGTCGGGTTCATCTCCAGCCCCGTACCGACCGGCCGCGAGCTGCGCAGAGGCTCTTTCACCAGCAACACCCCGGCAATGGCCAGCACGAGCGTGAGGGCTCCCGCCACCGCTAGTTTCGAATCGCCACGCCCTTTAGCCATACACAAGTCCGTTGTCTGTGATGCGCTGCGTGAAAGAGCAGCCTATACAATTTCGCGAGACGGTCCTACGAACTACAACTCACCGAGAGATGTTTGCCCCAATTGGGAGGCGCCGCCGCGTAGGCCTCCATGCCAGGCTGATCATGATAGGGATTCTGCAACAGGATGAGCAGCCGGTCGATTTCAGAAAAGTCCTTCTGCTGCGCCTTCTCGATAGCGGTCTGGGCCAGATAGTTGCGGAGTATGTACTTGGGATTGACGCGGTGCATCCGGACGAGACGATCCTCGTCCCGACTCCCCTCTTCACGCAACCGGTCCTTGTACCGACTCGCCCATTGGTCGAAGGCGGCTCGATCCAGAAAGAAGTCACGAAGCGGCTCGTTCAACGAGGCGACTCCGCTCTGAAAGGAACCCAGCGTTCGAAACACGTTTGTGTAATCGACATGGTGCAGGTGCATGAGGGCCAGGAGGTCCTGGATCAACGAGGCATCCTCTTCCTTCGTCTCGATGAGCCCGAACTTGGCTCGCATCAGCTCCATGTAGCGGCCTTCGCAGAGAGGAGTATACCGATCCAGCGACGCTTTCAGGTCTTCCTTCTCCGCCAACGGGAGGAGCGCCTGCGCCAGACAACTCAGATTCCAGAGCCCGATATAGGGCTGTTGATTGAAGGCGTAGCGGCCGTTGTGGTCGGAATGGTTGCAGATGAAACCGGGGTCGTAGTCGTCGAGAAAGCCGAAGGGGCCATAGTCGAGCGTGAGACCCAGGATCGACATGTTGTCCGTATTCATGACCCCATGCGCCCAACCGACGGCCTGCCATTGCGCGATCAGCCTCGCCGTGCGCTCCACCAGTTCGGCAAAGAAACGGGCATACTTGTCGGTCGCCGCCGCGAGATGCGGATAATGCGTCGCGATCACATAGTCGGCCAGCAGCCTGAGCTGTTCATGTTGCTTTCGATAGTAGAGGATCTCGAACGAGCCGAATCGCACATGCGAAGGCGCCATACGAAGGACGATCGCGCCGGTCTCGACCTGTTCACGGTAGACCTTGTGGTCGCTGCCCACGATGCACAGCGCCCTCGTCGTGGGAATCCCCAAGCCATGCATCGCTTCGCTGCAGAGATATTCGCGGATGGTGGATCGCAACACGGCGCGCCCGTCGCCGTCGCGTGAAAAGGGCGTGGGGCCTGCGCCTTTGAGCTGCAAGTCCCATCGTTCACCTCGCCCGTTCTGAACCTCGCCCAGAAGAATGGCGCGCCCGTCGCCGAGCTGCGGCACATAGACTCCGAATTGATGGCCGGAATAGAGCATCGCTAACGGTTCCATCCCCGGAACCAGCATGCTCCCGCCAAACACGCCGGCAAATTCAGGCCGCTTCGCTTGCTCCGGGTCGAGATCGATCAACTCAGCCGCCGCTCGATTAAAACTGATGAGGTACGGCGGTTCCGAAAACGGCGTGGGGTTCAGCTTGGCGTAAAATGCCTCGGGCAGGCGGGCATAGGTATTATCGAACGACAATGTTTCCAACTGGTGTCTGATCATGGGTGGAGCATGGCAGGACTCGCTCGATATTTTCAAGCGAGGATAGGTCTCATCCAACAGAGAGGCGAATTGCTCGGAGTCGACGTCGAAGATCGACGCCTCGCCGGGATCGGTCTGTGTCAGGAGAGTGGAATCGACTCGCGAATCGGAGCCGGTGATAAATGGCGCGCGAGGAGCCTGGTTTTCAGACAGCCTGGTGACGAGTTGTTCCATCGTGCGGAACCCCTATCGATGGCCGTTCTGGACCTCGCGATCCACCGTAAACACAAAGACCCGTTCACTCAGCTGCACGTCGATGTCGGTAAAGAGCGCGAGTGTGTTGGCGCCGATGATCTCGCTCACTTGCTCACAGAGTTTGTCGCGGCCCTGCGCGACTAAATTCTCCCGCAATCGCCTCACCATATCGATGCCTTCCACCGTCTTGGCCAACTGCCGTTCGGCCGGCGTCAGCACCCCCTTGAGCCGGACCACGACCAGATCCCGCACGATGAATGCGCGCACCTCATCGGGGCCGCGTCCCATGAACTCCTGCTCGAACTGGATAACGGCGTTGCGAATCGCGTTTTCCACGTCATGCCCTCTTCTGATTCACGCTAGGGTCGCCCCTCGACGGTATTTACCGGCCGAGATGTTCCAAGTCCCGATCCACCGTGAACACGAAGACTTTCTCGCCGAGCTGGGCATCGATATCGGTAAAGATGGCCAGCACCTTGGCCCCCACTATTTTGCCCACCTGTTCGAGGAGCTGATCGCGGCCCTGGGCAATGAGGGCCTGTCGGATTCGTTTGACCATCTCCACGCCTTCGGCGGTCTTGGCCAATTGTCGCTCAGCCGGTGTCAGGACGCCTTTGAGTCGAACGGCGACGAGATCCCTCACGACGAACGCCTTCACTTCCTCCGGACCCCGCCCCATAAACTCTTGTTCAAATTTGATAATCGCCGTGCGAATCGCCGATTCGATTTCGCCTTTGGTCAGTCCTCTGTTCATCGCACGCCCCTTCCAACCAGATCCTAGATTGTAGCAGCCAAGTATAGAAGTCCCCCTTCAAAGGTCACAAGGGTAAAGCTGCGCCTCGTTGAGCCAACAGACATGATGCGTGGGTTCGAAGGCCTAAGCCGCTCAAGGAACATACCCGACAGCTTCACTTCTCCGAAACAGATCCTTGACATAGTGATTCGGTCTTCACTTCATCTGATGGCCTGCCCTGTCCGCCTCGCTCACAAAACAGGCAGGAAAAACAGACTCGGCCGGTCAGCGCCGCCCTTGTCTTCCGGAACCTGTTTGTCTAAAATGAGCCCCCTCACGCCGGTGAAGAGGAGTATAGGATGAAGGGTTTACGGTTCGAGCGTATCGGGACAAATCGTTACTATAATGTGGTGTTCCACATGGGGAGCAGCTACGTCCCCGTCAGTGACGAGACCGTGGAAGAGCTCAAGGCCCAGAGCCTCCTCCCCGTTGAACGGTTCCTCGACATCTTGGTCGACCGCGTGGGCTACTCCTCCTACCTCAAACATCAAATCCGCGCAGAGCTCAAATCGTCCGGCGATCCGGTGACGCAGATTACGGTTCTTCAAGGCGCCATCCGCGAATTGTAATCGGTTGCTGAAACAGGCGCCCAACTTCGTTCTCGTCTCGAAAAATCCTCAACGTACCCCTGAGGGTACGTCTCCGGTATTTTCTCGCCTGCGGCCTCGTTGACCACCTGTTTGAGCAACCGCACACTAACCGATAGTTCTTTGCGGCCTTGTTGGTGGAAATTTTGAGCCGCCGAACAAATCTCCGAAAGAGACGCCCGCCTTAGCTCAGATAGAGGCAGACCAACCAGACTTATTTCGGATTATTGATGTAGGTGTAGCCTAGCCGTTGCATGCAGTTCTTTTCGATGATCGGTCCCTTGAAGGGCTCATCGCTCTTGTTGCGTTGTGAGTCCAAATAGGCGGTTTTCTCGCAATGGGCAAAATCGTCCTGGGTTTCCAGATCCGTTCGCCCGGCCTGCTCCCAATGGCCCGAAGGGGCCGTGGCACAACCTGACAACATTCCAATCAGCATCGCGACATACATTGTCTTCATCATGCCTCCTCTTGTTGCGTTGTTATGACCAATGGGAGCCTCTGGGAATCATGCGCACTACTCTATCCCCACTAGGGATAGGGCGCAACTCCCGGCACCTGCATACCTTGATGCCAAGATGCGAACAGGGCATGATACGCGCCGGTGAGTGAACCGGGAGCTGACGATGAAACATCCTCTATTTTTGGTGTTGTTGCTGGTGGGATTGCTGGGGCCGTTCACCTCGGCATTCGGCGGCCCGCTTCGTGACCGGATCGAGGAACGACTTGAAAGCCGGCGCGCGGCTGCACAGGCCGAGGATACCAGAGAGCTAGACCTTGGCGAGCAATCGGCGACCGGCATGCGCCTCCCGGCTGACGCGCGGATCGAGCGCGACCTGCCCTATGGCACCGATCCGCAACAACGTCTGGATCTGTATATTCCCGCCCAGGCCAAGGCTGCGCCGATCATCTTCATGGTGCATGGCGGTGCCTGGATGATCGGCGACAAAGCAACGTCTGGCTTCGTCTCGAACAAGGTCGCGCATTGGCTGCCCAAGGGCTACATCCTCGTATCGTCGAACTACCGCATGTCCAAACGGCCCAACCCCCTCGAACAGGCTGACGACATCGCCCAAGCCCTGGCCTTCGTGCAGACCAAGGCCCCCTCCTGGGGAGGCGACCCAGCCAGGGTATTGTTATTGGGACATTCCGCCGGAGCGCATCTGGTCTCCCTGCTGGCTGCAGACCCTCGCATCGTGACCAGTAAAGGCGGCATACCCTGGCTCGGCACCATCGCACTCGACAGTGCCGCCTTCGACCTCGTCGAGCTCATGCAGCGAAAGCATCATGGATTTTATGATCGTGTGTTCGGCAAGGATAAAGCGTTTTGGACTGAGACATCACCCTACCACCGGCTGACTGTGGCCCCTGCGCCGATGTTGCTGGTCTGCTCGACCAAACGCAGCGATGCCTGTCCGCCAGCTCAAACATTTGCATCCAAAGCGACCGAACTAGGCGGGAAGATCACCGTGCTGCCGGTGGATATGAAACACGGCGAGCTGAATAAAGAGCTGGGTCTGCCCAGCGACTACACCAGAACTATCGAAAGTTTCATGCGTACACTCGACCTACCTTGATCAGCTGCCGAAAATTCACCATTCCCACCCTCCCAACCCCAGCGCGCCAAGACGCACTACTTCTATACCTCACTACCTTTACCCCTATTGCACTCATCGCAGAGTGTTCGGAGATTGTCGAGCAGTGTCTTGCCGCCCTGAAAAAACGGATTTATGTGGTCGATGTGCAATGAAATACCGACATGAGTAGCAGGACTTCGCCCACACAGAACACATTTATACCTGTCTCGGGTTAGAACACGATACCGAAGTTTCATCGGTATGTTTCGTTTTTCTTCGACTTGAATCTCGGACATGACTTTGGGCTTATGGGGTCTGTCTGCCTGTGTTTCTGACTCAGGTTTCATCCCTTCATTCTGGCGCGACACATTTTCGATGAATGCAGCGCAAGCATTAACCCAACCATTGAATCTTGTTTTATACGTCGTGTATGAATGTTTGGCCTCAACATTCTCCCACTCATCCTTGGATGGGCGATGTCCAAGTAGCCGCCAGACTCGGCCCAATTCTTCGAAGAGCTGCTCATTTGAAATTTGGGAACGGTCTTTCTTTATTTTCTTTAGGTTGAGACCAGCTGCATCAAGCGCCGCTTGCCACGCTCCAAAACGAGATATAACTACGCTGCCTTTACATTCGGTTGCCTTTTCATCGAACTCTCGCCGAGAAAAATGTCTATTGCCGTAAAGGTTGGCAACCCGACGTAGCTCGGTGATGATTTTCTCCGTCGGGTATTGATTGGCTCGGGGCCTTTCAAGCGTGTATCGCATTTCTCTTGTAGGCACAAAGGGCCTGAAGCTCCTTCTTCGACTGCGAGCATGGGGAAATGCTGCTCGGTCCCGCAGGCTGCTCAAAAAGGCCGTTCAGCAAGGCCGCAGCGAGTGAAGACCGGAGGCGTACCCATTAGGGTACGTTGAGGATCTGAACGACGCGAGAACGATGCTGACGGACTTTTTCAGCAGCCTGCTGCTAGTCGGCCATTTGGCCTTCCTGGAACAGCTGATTGAGAATCGCGTTTTTTCGTTCGGGATCTTTGTAGAATTTGAGCGCCTTGGCGAAATTGTCCAGCGCGCTCTCGCGCTTGCCCTTTTGGGAATAATATTCGGCGATGCCGTGGTAGGCCCGGGGGTCTTGGTCGTTGGCCTTGAGGGCGCGATTGAAGGCTTCGTAGGCGGCCTGCATATGTTGTCTGCCCAGCGCCATCCAGCCGATTGCCGCATGGGCCGGACCGAAGTTCGGATCGGCGACGAGGGCCGCGTCGTATTCTTTGAGTGCCAGATCCAGACGGCCCTTCGTTTCGTAATGGTTGCCCAGCGCGAAATGCACGGCTGCGTCATTGGGGTTCAGACGCAAGGCTTCTTTGTAGGACTGCAAGGCCGGCTCAAACTTGCCCTGCTCGGCGAGCGCGCAGGCGAGGTTGGCATGGGCCACCGCGTCGTTGGGATGGAGCTTGATCACTTCGCGATATTGAGGGATCGCCATCTCCAACCGGCCCTGTTCTTGATAGGCCACGCCCAGGTTGGTGCGCGCCGGCACATAGGAAGGATCCAGCCGCACGGCTTCGCGATATTCTTTGATAGCCATTTCGAGGTGGTCGGCCCGCTCATGAATCTGCGCGACAAAATAATGGGGATAGGCGGACTGTGGCGCGAGCTTGATCGATTCCTTATACGACGCGATCGACTGTTCGGATTGGCCTGACTGGGCCAGAAACAAACCCATCACGAGATGGGCGTTGGCCTGTTCCGACTGGCGCGCGACAAATCCTTCGATCCAGGCTTTGACCAGGGCGATGTCTTCCGGTTCTTGTAGGCATTTCTGGTGCGTTTCCCAGGCTTCGGCAAACTCCCCACGCAATAAATAGATCACGTTCAAGGCGAAATGGGGTCGCGGATCGCGCGTTGTGGCGGTGGCGGAATGGCGGGCCCAGGCCAATGCGGCGGACAGGGCCTGATCCCATTGGCCTTCGAGCAGGGTCGTTTCACATGATGTTTGGTAGTCGGTCATCAGGGTGATCGTCTGCCTTATCTGGTGAGGGTATCTTCAATATCCGGCGAGGTGGCCTGGATGCGATCCCCGAGTGCAGGATACCGCGCCGCGATTTTTTGTTTCATCAGCCAGGCGATGGTCCGGTACGACCAATGGCCCTTCACGCCGGATCGGAGCTTCGCGATATATTCGGCTTCAGCATAGTCCATCTTGAACAGGCACCGCACCTTGAAGCCGAACGGGGTGGCGTAGAGCGATCCCTCTGCGCTGGTCTTCTTGAGCTGCTCGATGTCCGAACGGACCGCATCCATCGCCTGGCGATATTCGTGATCCAATCCTGCCTGCACGAGCGGCGGCGGAACTTCATACCCATGCATGGTCGTGAAGTTCTGTTGGATCTGCTGGCAGCGCCGGTGCCGGTGCATGTCGCGCCAGCCGCCGATGTCCATCAGCACGTCGAACGTGAAGGCGTAACCGCTGCGGAATTCTTTGATGAGTTCGTCGTAGGGTCCTCGTGCACTCATCGCCACGTCGATCGTTTCCTGTTTCTGCTTCTCGGTCCAGCTACGGACGACCGCCAGGATGCTCCGATAGGGGGCATGCGACACACGGTAGAGCAAGGTGGTGACGATTTCGTCCAGGGGATCGTGGGACTCCACGAGTTCGACCGGCTCCTGCGCGCCCCAGGTCGATGGTTGATCCAATCCGGTCCCTTGGAGTGCCTCTTTCGCATAGCGGGCAAGGTCGAGGTAGACGGAGGCTTGATAGTCGTTCGGCTTGGCATGACGCGCCAGCGTCGGCGCCAGTGGTTCCTGTGCACCGGTCTGGCCGGACAACTCGCCCCACACATTCACGGGGGACCGCTGGCAGGCATCCTTGAGTTCGTCACCGATCGAACGCAATTCCGGCAGTTGCGACGACAAGAGTCTGGTGATTTGTTTTTCCAACGTTCTGATGCTGACGACTTGCCCGACGTTCGTCTTGGCCGCGAGGGGCAGGAGATACCGGGTCACGTCGAATGCGCGCGCGGCAATGGTCCGTTGGTAATCGGCTGGCTTCATCGACTCGGGGCGCGGCTCGCGCTCCGAAATAAATTGGGTCAAGGGTTGATGCAGGAGCCGATAGATCTCGGCGAGGCTACGGAGAATGCCATGGTAGGTGCCCTCCGTCTCGGACCCTCGGATGGAATCCGGCACGTACCATCCGCCGGACGCAAAGTTCTGATAGCGGCTCGATTTCGCCTGGCCGTCCCACAGAGGCTCGTCTTCGAGCCGGATCGCGGCGAGTTCGGAGATGTCCTCGAAGCAGATGATGACATGGCCCAAATCGGCGATCGAGGCATGGCCATAGTCGAAATAGAACTGGTCCCAGAATTTCTCAGAGGAATGGCCATGCACCCAACGGAGGCTGTCCTCGATGGTGTCGGACGAACGGCTATAACGGGCCAGCGCATAGGCGGACTTCTCCGGCGGCATGGGCGCCAGCGCGATGACTCGACGGGTCGGTTGATCGATGCTCATGAGACGTTCCCTGACACAAACATAGGCCGCGAACTATACGCCCGTGCGGCAGTCGGTGCAAGAAGGCGCGACGTCATTCGTGAAGCGTCTTTCGAGGTAAATCGTTTGCGCGGTCGATGGTCGCCGATTCAGACTCGGTTGACGCATGACGATTGACGTTTGATGCGCGCCCGGCTCGTTGACATGCCTAGAACCCGCCGTTATAGTCCCAAATCTTTCACGATAGTTGCTATCTATGGACACGATCAAGGGTATTAAGGGCGTCAAAGATATCCTTCCCGAGGAGACCCCCCGGTGGCGTTTCATCGAAGATGCCGCGCGGCGCTGGGCGCTGGCCTATGGATATCAAGAGATCCGGATCCCCATCTTCGAACTCACGGCGCTCTTCGCCCGCAGTATTGGCGCGGCCACGGACATCGTCGAAAAAGAGATGTATACCTTTCCTGACCGGGACGGGACGTCGCTAACATTGCGTCCGGAAGGCACAGCCGGAACGGTCCGCGCCTTCATCGAACATAATCGGGCGGCCGAGCCGCTTCCGCAAAAGTATTTTTATATCGGTCCGATGTTCCGCCATGAGCGACCCCAGGCAGGACGTCTCCGGCAGTTCCATCAATTCGGGGTGGAGTCGTTCGGCACAGCGGATCCTCGCGCCGATGTCGAGGCGATTGCGCTACTCTGGCGTTTGCTCTCGGATCTCGGCCTGCCGGACCTGACGTTGGAAATCAATAGTCTGGGAGGTACCGGCGACCGCGCCGCATACAAACCGATCTTGCTCGCCTTTCTCTCGCAGCACGAAGCCAGACTCTGTGCCAACTGCCGGCGCCGGATGGAGACAAACCCGTTACGCGTATTGGATTGCAAGATCCCGGACTGTCGAGCGGCGACTGAATCTGCGCCCAAGCTCACCGAACATCTTTCTCCAGAGGCCCGAGCCCATTTCGACCAGGTCCTGGCCGGTCTCACCGCCATCGGTGTGCCCTATCAATTGAATCCTCGTCTGGTACGGGGACTCGACTACTATTGTTTGACGAGTTTTGAAATTACTTCGACCCACTTAGGCGCTCAGAACGCGGTGGGTGCCGGAGGCCGCTACGATGGATTAGTGGAGACGTTAGGCGGTCCCTCTGTTCCCGCTATTGGGTTTGCGGTCGGGCTTGAGCGCGTATCGTTGATGCTTCCGGAGACTGCCTCGTCCTCGTTACATGAACTACTCTATTATGTCGCGGCTTTCGGTGAAGCGGGAACGAAGCTTGGCCTGGTGCTCCTGGACGAACTCCGTCGAATCGGACTGTCTGCTCAATGTGACTATCGTGCCGCTACCCTCAAAGCTCACCTTCGCCAAGCAGATCGATCGAAGTGCCGATATGCGATTCTCCTGGGCGACGATGAAGCCAGCCGCGGCGCGGTCATTCTCCGTAACCTTGAGACGAAGGCGCAAGAAGAACTTCCTCTCGCAGGCCTCGCCTCGCTCCTCCAATCCCGCAATCTTGCCGGATAGATATCCACATTTTCAGCCTTGACTTTGTGTGGAAAAACTCGTAGTCTCGCCCAGACGTTCATTCATAAGCAATTGATTGTATTGACCTCTTTAGTGGATTGCCATGGCGGATCGCAAACTGGGTCTCTTGTTATCCACAGCCCCTTCTCATCCTAGCGTTGAGACCGTCGTCCAACTGGCTCAGGCAGCTTTACGCCGGGGGGTCGAGGTCTATCTCTATCTCATCGATGAAGGGGTGAAGAGCGCGATCGATCCTCGTTATATCGGCTTGATCAATGCCGGGGTGAAGATGTCCGTCTGCGCCTATGGTTGCCAGCAACATGGCGTTCCCACGGCCTCGGTCGATTCGAGGGTCTCACTATCCGGGTTAGTCGTGTTGTCCGGAATTATCGATGGGTGCGATCGCTTTCTCGCATTTACGTAGCGGGTGTTTCTCACTGCCGTTGATGTTCTATGTCTAAACGAATCGCTGTCGTCATTTCAGAAGATCCTTGTGTGACCGCTCGTCCTGTTGAGGCCCTTCGTATTGCGTTGGGACTCTGTGCCGGAGATCATGAGACGACCGTCGTGCTCCTTGGGCAGGCTCCCAAGCTTCTGAGAGAGGATACAGATGAGATCATCGATGTCGATATCCTTGAAAAGTATCTTCCTTCGTTTAAACATCTCGCTGTCCCCTTTATCGTCGAGGCAGGGACGGCAATGGATACCTGGTCTGATAGTTTCTCCGTCACGACTCGTACAGCAGATGAAATTAGGCAGTTGATTCAAACCGTTGATAGAAGTCTCATTTTTTAGAGAATGTTGGTGTGTTATGGGTACGGCGCTCTATCTTCTTCGACAACAGCCAGCTGGTATCTCTGTATCGCTCTTTCACCCCAGCGATGCAGACATGGATATCCTGTTTGTCGAGCAGGCAATAACGACAGCCCCTTCTTCCGTGAAGGGATTGGCGGTATCAGTTGAGAAAGATGTTGTCGGCTCTTCATGTCCGACAATCACTTACGACGATCTTGTTGAGCGCATCTTCACATCGGAACATGTCATTGTGGTCTAGGTGGTGGTGCATTCTTCTCCGATGTTATGTGTGTCGTAATAAGAGTTCGTCGTAGGAGTAGGAGTAAGAGTAGGCTCTGTGGATATTGTGGACGGCGAGCAAGTTGTTGATTCGGTAGATTTTCTTGCGCGCGCTCTTTGTGGAGAGACTTGGGGATTGACTCTGAGTAACCCCTGCATGCACAGTCAGCAACCTGTGTCGACTTGAGTGCTCGCCTTTGGCTGGAATCGTCCGCGGGATGGAAAAATTCGAAACCTCGCAAGAAAACACTGCGAAGAACCAGGTTATCCACAGGTGTGAATAAGTCTGTGTATGAAGAATGATACAGAAACGATGACTCTGGTGAATGTATGGCAAGACGCCTTGGCTTGTATTCAAGGGAAAGTGCCAAAACAGGTCTACGATACCTGGTTTACGCCGATTCACCTCGAGCACATTGAAGACTCAACTGCGCAACTTGGCGTTCCCAATAAGTTTTTTGGTGATTGGCTGAGCCAGCACTATGGACCACTCCTGGCTGAGGCACTCTCGGCTGCCCGAGGCGGGGAAGAAACGGCGATCACCTTCTCCATCTTTCACAAACAGGTGGCAAAGCTGCCTGAAAATGGAACTACGCCGGCACCCACTCGTCAAAGTACCGCGACCAGGCCAAAGCGGGGGATCCAGCTTAACCCAAAATATACATTTAATAGTTTCGTCGTGGGTGCCGGGAACCAGTTTGCCCATGCCGCTTGTATGGCCGTCGCCGAACAGCCGGCCAAAGCCTACAATCCCTTGTTTATCTACGGCGATACCGGGCTGGGGAAAACCCACCTGTTGAATGCCATTGGAAACTATGTGGCGGAGCGGACCGATCTTCGCATTGCCTATTTGACGACCGAGCAGTTTACCAACGAGGTCATTAACTCCATTCGATACGACAAGATGATGGATCTGCGGAAGCGGTATCGTCACATCGATATGTTGATGATCGACGACATTCAATTCCTGGCGGGCAAGGAACGGACGCAGGAGGAATTCTTCCATACGTTCAATGCCCTCTACGAAGCGCACAAACAACTAGTTCTCTCAAGCGATCGTTTTCCGAAAGACATGCCAGATATCGAAGAACGGCTGCGGTCGCGCTTTGAATGGGGCCTGATCGCGGATCTTCAGCCGCCGGACGTGGAGACGCGTATTGCCATCTTGCGGAAGAAATCCGAGGACGATGGCGTGTCGTTGCCGGAAGATGTCGTACAGTTTCTCGCGACCACGATGAAGAGCAATATTCGTGAGCTGGAAGGTTCGCTGGTGCGCCTCGGCGCCTATGCGTCGCTCACCGGCCAAACGATTACGCTGGAGATGGCAAAGACCGTGCTCCGGGATCTGATCGGCACCAAGAAAAAGATCGTGTCGATGGACGATATTCAGGAAACAGTGGGCGCGCGCTTCCATGTGAAGATCTCCGACTTGAAGTCCCGTCGCCGGAGTAAAACGCTGGTCCATCCCAGGCAGATCGCCATGTATCTCTGTCGGGAACTCACGGACTCCTCCTATCCCGAGATCGGGCGGCAGTTCGGCGGCAAAGACCATACGACGATCATTCATGCCTGCAAACAGATCATTAAAGCCAAAGACCTCGACAGTACATTGAGCGCCACGTTGGACAGCTTGAAGGAACAGATTCTACGAGCATGAGCGGTTGGGTGAGGGAGAAGAGATTATGAAACTACGTATGGGACGAGTGGAACTCTTGACGGGCCTCCAGCGGGTTCAAGGTGTTGTCGAAAAGCGCAACACGATGCCGATCCTCTCGAACATTTTGATCGAGGCGAAGCAGGAGGGGGTGGAGATCGTCGCCACCGACCTCGAGATCGGCATGCGCGGGCTCTATAAAGCCACCGTCGAGAAGCCCGGAGGGGTCACGGTCTCCGCCCGGAAGCTCTATGAGATCATCAAGGAACTGAACGTCAACGATATCGATATCACCTCCGGTGACAATAACTGGACGACGATTCAGGCCGGCAAGAGCCAATTTAAGATTGTTGGTCTTCCCAGCACCGACTATCCCGCGTTGCCCACGATCGAACGGGAAGGGCTCATTCCCCTCGCCGGGGCCGGTTTCTTAGAGCTGATTCGCAAGACCCTCTTCGCGGCCGGCGACAATGACGCGCGGTACATCCTGAACGGGCTGTTGGTGACCCTCATCACGTCGGAGAAGAAAACGATCTTGCGTCTGGTCGGCACCGATGGACATCGGTTGGCGGTCGCCGAACAGGAAGTTGGCATGCCGGGGGCCAAGGGCGCTCCGCAAGAGATCAAAGCCATCATTCCGAAGAAAGCCGCGCATGAGATGCAGCGTCTTCTGGAAGAAGGCGGCGAAGGCGAGCCTTTGATCGGGTTCACCAAAAACCTCATGATCTTCCGGAAGAGCGGACTGCTGCTGACCTCGCGGCTGATGGAGGGGAATTACCCGAACTATCAGCAAGTGGTCCCAAAAGAGAGCGGCAGGAAGATCGGGGTCAACCGCAACGAGTTGGAAAGTGCGCTCCGGCGCGTCTCCGTCTTGTCGCGCGATAAGGCGAATGCGGTGAAGGTCTCGTTTGTCACCGGACAGATGACGCTGTTCTCCAGTAATCCAGATTTTGGAGAAGCGACCGAAGAGCTGGCGGCACAGTATGAGGGGGAAGCGTTGAACACGGGGTTCAATGCCCGCTACTTGTTGGATGTGCTCGGAGTCATGGACGGAGAGACGATTTCTCTGCAAATGGACAATCCGCTGAGCCCCTGTTTGATCCAGGAGTCAGACAGTCCCGGCTTCAAGTGCGTCGTGATGCCAATTAAAATTTGAGGCATGAGGCCAGGGGCATAAGGCTAGAGGAGAAAGTTTCTCTCAACCCCTTATCTCACGCCCCTCGCCTCACGCCTGTGAAACTAGGAGACTGATGGCCAGTAACGAGAACGAGACCACACCGAAATCCGAGAGTTACGGCGCGGACCAAATTAAAGTACTGGAAGGCCTGGATGCCGTGCGGAAGCGTCCGGCGATGTACATCGGCAGCACCGGTGCGGATGGCCTCCATCACCTCGTCTATGAAGTCGTCGACAACAGCGTCGATGAACATATGGCGGGATTCGGTGAGACGATCGAGGTGACGATCCATATCGATGGGAGCGTCACGGTCGTGGATAACGGCCGCGGCATTCCGACCGGGATGCATTCCACGCAAAAGAAGTCCGCAGCCGAAGTCGCGCTGACGGTGTTACATGCGGGCGGTAAATTCGAGCAAGGCGCCTACACGGTCTCCGGCGGGCTCCACGGCGTCGGGATTTCAGTGGTCAATGCCCTCTCTGAATGGCTGGAGTTGGAAATTTGGCAGGACGGCCAGGTGTTCGAGCAGCGCTATGAGCGAGGAAAACCGACCGCGCCGCTCAAGATGACGGGGAAAACGAAGCGCCGCGGCACGAAGGTCACCTACAAGTCCGACGGGCAGATATTCGAGGTGCTCGACCTCAGCTTCGACGTGCTGGCGCAGCGGCTGCGCGAACTCGCCTTCTTGAACAAGGGACTCGAGATCACGCTGAAGGATGGGCGGAAAGAGCCGATCAAAGAGCAAATCTTCAAGTATAAGGGCGGGATCGTCTCGTTCGTTGAACATCTGAACGAAGCGAAGATGCCGCTACATAAGCCGATCTACGTGCAGGTTGAGAAGCCGGAAATGGTGCTGGAGGTCGCGCTCCAATATAACGACAGCTACGCCGAGAACCTGTTTTCCTTTGCGAACAACATCAACACCAAGGAAGGCGGCACGCACTTGGTGGGCTTCAAGGCCGCGCTGACTCGCACGATCAATAGCTACGCGAGCGCCAACGACCTGCTCAAGAAAGATACCGAATCGCTGACCGGCGACGATGTCCGTGAAGGACTTACGGCCGTGGTCAGCGTCAAGGTCCGGAATCCGCAGTTCGAAGGCCAGACGAAATCCAAGTTGGGGAATAGTGAGGTGAAGGGCATCGTCGAGGCCGCGGTCAATGAAGCGCTCGGGAACTATTTTGAAGAGAATCCGACGGTGGCGCGCAAGGTCATCGGGAAAGCGATCGACGCGGCTCGTGCCCGTGAAGCGGCGCGCAAAGCGAAAGAACTCATCCGGCGCAAGAGTGCGTTGGATGGAGGTTCGCTGCCTGGAAAGCTGGCCGACTGTTCGGAGAAAGATCCGGCCTTGAGCGAGCTCTACATCGTCGAGGGAGATTCGGCCGGCGGTTCCGCGAAGCAGGGGCGCGACCGCAAGTTTCAGGCGATTCTGCCCCTCAAGGGTAAGATCCTCAACGTGGAGAAGGCGCGTTTCGACAAGATGCTCTCGAGCGACGAAATCCGGACGTTGATCATGGCGCTCGGCACCGGCATCGGTCGTAAGCGCGAAGAGAGTGAAAAGCCCGACAAAGATTCCTTCGATATCTCGAAGGCCCGGTACCATAAGATCATTCTCATGACCGACGCCGACGTCGACGGAAGCCACATCCGGACCCTGCTCCTGACGTTTTTCTTCCGGCAGATGCCGGAACTGCTCGAGCGAGGCTACATCTATATTGCGCAGCCGCCGCTCTTCAAAGTGAAGAAGGGCAAGACGGAGCGGTATCTCAAGGATGAACTGGCCTTGAACGAGCATTTGGCCGACATCGCCGTCGAGGATGTCGAAGTGTATGTGGAAGGGAGCCAAGGTTATGTCACGGGACGGCGGCTCCTGCCTATTCTCAAGAAGCTGATCGCCTTTGAGACCCTGCTGGGCCGGCTCAATAAGAAACCGCACGAGGCCAGTATGGTGCGGGCGTTTGTGGATGAACCGGGGCTGGATCGCGAGTTGCTCAAGAATCGCACGGCGCTCATGACCATTATCGCGAATGTGAAGAAAACGCTCCTGGTGGTCTACCCGAAGCTGACACCGGTGTTGGAGATCGTCGAGGACGAAGAACATCAATCGAACAAGATCACGTGCAAGCTGCTGGCCAACGGAGCCACTCATAGCTTCGATGTGACGCACGAGCTGGTCGGCTCCGCGGAATTCCGCGAGCTGCAGAAGCTCTCACCGTCGGCGATCGGCTTTGGCCGGGCGCCGTACAAGATCAAAACCGACGGGCAGGAACAGTTGCAGCCCGCGACGGTGGAGTTGGTGAAGGCGATCCTCGACAAGGGTAAACATGGGCTCAGCATCCAGCGCTACAAAGGTCTGGGCGAAATGAACCCGAACCAGCTCTGGGAAACGACGATGAACCCGGAAGTGCGGACGCTGTTGAAAGTTAAACTGGAAGATGTGCCGGGCGTCGACGAGATCTTCACGATTTTGATGGGCGATGAAGTCGAGCCCCGGCGAAACTTCATTCAGGCCCATGCGCTCGAGGTCAGAAATCTAGACATCTAAATTGGCTTGAGGCCAGCGGCAAGGGGCGAGAGATAGGGATCTGACCTCTCGCCTCGCACCACGCGCCTCTTGCCTTACAACGGAGTTGAGATGCCCCCTGATGAACGGTTAGGACAGATCGCCATTGAAGACGAGATGCGCTCGTCGTACCTGAGTTATGCGATGAGCGTCATCGTGGGCCGGGCGCTCCCCGACGTGCGCGACGGGCTCAAGCCGGTCCATCGCCGCATTCTCCATGGCATGAACGAAATGGGCCTGGCGTCGAACCGGGCCTATCGTAAGTCTGCCAAGATCGTCGGCGAAATCATGGGGAACTACCATCCCCACGGGGACAGTGCGATCTACGACACCCTCGTTCGCATGGCGCAACCCTTCAACATGCGGTACATGCTCGTGGACGGGCAGGGTAACTTTGGGTCGGTCGACGGCGATCCGCCGGCGGCCATGCGGTATACCGAAGCCCGCCTGACCAAGGTGGCCGAAGACATGCTCGCCGACATCGACAAGGATACGGTCGATTTCGGACCGAACTACGACGAGTCGCTGGTTGAACCGCTGGTCCTTCCTTCGAAAATCCCGAATCTTCTCGTCAACGGCGCCGGCGGCATTGCGGTGGGTTATTCCACCAACATTCCGACCCACAATGTCGGTGAAGTGATCGAAGCGCTGCTGCTGTTCTTGGAGAATCCTGAGATCACGATTCCTCAGCTCATGAAGAAGATTCCCGGTCCGGACTTCCCGACGGCCGGGTTTATCTACGGCACGGCCGGCATCAAGTCCGCCTACGAAAGCGGTCGGGGTCTGTTGACGCTGCGCGCAAAAGTGAAGGTCGAGACGGATGAACGCACGGATCGTGAACGGCTGATCGTCACGGAACTGCCCTATCAGGTCAATAAATCCAAGCTGATCGAAAAGATTGCCGAGTTGATCCGCGACGAACGGATCAAAGGGATTTCCGATCTGCGCGACGAGTCCGACCGGGACGGCATCCGCGTGGTCATCGAACTCAAGCGCGGAGAGATTCCGCTCATCACGTTGAACAATCTGTACAAGCTGACGCAACTTCAGACGACCTTCGGGGTCATCATGCTCGCGTTGGTCAATAACCGGCCCGAGGTCTTGAATCTCAAGCAGATCCTGCATCATTTCATCGAGCACCGGCGTGAAGTGGTGGTGCGTCGGACGGCCTTCGAGCTACGCAAGGCGGAAGAGCGGGCCCATATCCTCGAGGGCCTCAAGATTGCGCTCGACAACCTGGATGCGGTGATTGCCTTGATCCGACGGGCGTCATCGCCCGATGAAGCCCGCGTGGGCTTGATGCGTGAATTTACGCTGACCGAAATCCAGTCGAATGCAATCCTAGAGATGCGGCTCCAGCGTCTCACGCAATTGGAACGCAACAAGCTCATCGAAGAATATAAAGAAGTCTTGAAGCAGATCGAGCGACTCAAGTCGATCTTGAGCAGCGAAACGCTGGTGCGGACGATCATCAAGGATGAGCTCATCGAAGTGCGGGAAGCCTATAAGGACGAGCGCCGCACCCAGATCGTGAAAGAAGAAGCGGAGATCACCCTGGAAGACATGATCGCGAACGAAGAGGTGGTCGTCACGATCTCACATGCCGGCTATATCAAGCGTAATCCGGTCACCCTCTATCGTGCACAGCGGCGCGGCGGCAAGGGCAAAATCGGGATGGGGGTCAAGGAAGAGGACTTTGTCGTCACCCTGTTCACGGCCTCCACGCATGAGTCGCTCCTGTTCTTCACGGATGCCGGGAAGGTCTATTGGCTGAAAGTGCATGAGATTCCGGATGCAGGGCGGGCCGCGAAGGGCAAAGCCCTCGTGAACCTCTTGGCGCTGACCGGCGATGAGAAGGTGACGGCGACGGTGCCGGTCAAGGAGTTCCGCGACGACCGGTTCGTCGTCATGGCGACCAAGCAGGGCATCATCAAGAAGACGGAACTGGCGGCCTACGGGAATCCCCGCCTGGGTGGCATCATCGCGCTGTCGTTGGATAAGGGAGATCGCCTCATCAGTGTGCATGTCACCGACGGCCAACGGGAGATCTTGTTGGGTACGAAGAAGGGCATCACGATTCGATTCAAAGAAGACGACGTCCGTCCGATGGGACGCACGGCGCATGGCGTGCGCGGCATTGCGCTGGAGGAAGGCAACGAAGTCATCGGCATGGAAACCATCACGCCGGACTCCACCACCCAGATCCTCACGGTCACGGAGGGCGGTTACGGGAAGCGTACACCGGTGAATGAGTATCGCATCCAGGGACGCGGGGGGAAGGGCATCATCAGCGTAAAGACCAATGAGCGCAACGGACTGGCCGTCGGGTTCCTGCAAGTCCGGGATGGCGATGAAATCATGCTGATGGCCGCTCACGGCAAGGTGCTCCGGTGCAAGGTGGATGAGTTCCGCGAGATCGGCCGGAATACGCAGGGCGTTCGAATCCTCGATCTCGATGGTGAGGGCGACCGGGTTGTGGCGGTCGCGCGATTGGCGGAAGCGGTCGAAGTGCTGCCTGAAGAGGGTGGCGCGTAAAAGGTCGCGCGGCGATATCTTCTTTGTTATGCACGAACAGGATGTTTCTTCAACGACCCCTTCCGGACCTCAGCCGAAGAAGCCACTGGATACGGTCGTCAAGATGGCCCTGGGTGTGTTCGTCGGGTCGTTTGTCCTGATCTGGGGCGGGATGTATCTGAGCCGTCCCGATCGTTCGATCCCTCCTTTTAGCATCGGGTCGCAAGAAGAGACGTCCGTTGCGATTCATGTCCCCTCGTGGACGAGCGATCAGGAAATTGAAACGCTGATCGAGCGCTTCCGCAAAGTCGGCCGCGAATCGAGAAATTTCGGGTCACTCAAAGTGAGACCGACGACGCCGGACGATCCGACCAACCGCTACCGCCGACTCACCCTCTATGTGTTTTCCCTCGATGCCTGGGCTGATCCGATGATGCTGCACAAGTTTTTGACCGGTGAAGATCGTGATGTGCGTGACGGGTTTCGAAAATCCTTACGGGGGCTGTACCAGATTACTGAGTCGGACGAAGAAGGGCGGATCGGTCCCATGCTGGATGGTCCTGAGACTCCGGCGACGAAGGTCTATGCCCACCAGCTTTTCAAAGGTCCGCTCACCGTGCCGTTGGTCCAGGCGGTCGAGCCAGTGCCTGCGCCATGAGTTGTGCCAGGTGATTGCGGAGCTCCGGGTCTTGAATCGTGGTCACATGTTCCGAGATCTCTGCGAGTAACGCGTCACTCGGGGGGAGGGCCGGCGCGAGATGCACCTCGGGCAACGCAGCAGCACGGTTGGCTTTCGGCAACGATCCTACCCGCAAGACAATGTCCGTAATGAGTTCAGAACCAACGACTCTGTTAAGCTTTTCGATGAGCGTCGGTTTCAGGAACGTAAGTTGGTGCAGCCAGACGCTGTTGTGGACTAAGAGGTAGAGTTTCTTGTATCGAATCTGATCGGGCCAGGTATTCGAGGCCATGGGTTCCCCGACGATCGAGACCCAATTCCGCCGTAAGCGGCTTTCGAGCAGCATGGCGTCGAATCCAAGACGGCGAGCCAGTGCTTCGAGGACGCTGAATACTGAATCGTTGGAGCTGAGTCCGCCCATGGAGCCATCATAGCAAAATCGGTTGGGGCAATCAGTAGCCGGCTCCCGGTTATATTCGGATGGTCCTTTCCTGGTATTCTAGAGCGAATGTTGTCCGCACGTATATTGTGGCCATGAAAGTCTGACGACTGATGGGGAAAGAGAGAGAGAGCTTCGAACGGCCGGTGGTCACGAACCGTAAGGCGTACCACGACTACTTCATTGAAGAGAAGTTCGAGGCGGGTATCATGCTCCAGGGCACGGAGGTCAAGTCTCTCCGTGAGGGGCGCGTGAACCTGTCAGATAGTTATGCCAGCGTGAAAGAAGGACAGATCTTTCTTCACCATTGCCACATCAGTCCGTACAGCCACGGCAACCTTTCGAATCATGAACCGCTCCGTACCAGGAAACTCCTGCTCCATCGCAAGGAGATCAATAAACTCCTCGTCAAGACGCAGCAGCAGGGGCTGACGATCATCCCGCTCCGCATCTATTTCTCTAAGCGTGGCCTGGCCAAAGTCGAACTCGGCTTGGCGAAAGGCAAAAAACAGCATGACCGCCGGGAGTCCGACAAGACGCGTGAAGCCAGCCGTGAAGTGGAGCGGGCGATGAAAGGGTCGCGGCACGATTAATTCGCACCGGTCCGTTTCCTGCCATCTCGTCCGAACCGATTGATCCCACTCACATTTTTGCAAATAAACCAGGGAGTGAATTTTCTCTCTTGACATTGTCCTAGTTAGGACTAATATAATCGACATGTCGGACGGTGCAATGTTCGGCGATGGGACGGAGCGGTGAGGCCATTCAAGGGGGTGCGTGATGCGGCAATTATTTTACACAGACAATAACTGGGTAGGTCTTATTCTCCGTGTGACGCTCGGACTGGTGATATTCCCGCACGGAGCCCAGAAGTTGTTGGGTTGGTATGGCGGGTTCGGATTCGCCGGAACCATGGGATTCTTCACGGAGACCATGCATTTGCCCTGGATCGTTGCTTTTTTGGTGATCGTGGGAGAGTCCTTCGGCAGTATCGCTCTGTTGCTCGGGCTGTTGACGCGCTTCACGGCGGCAAGTTTCATCGTGATCATGCTTGGCGCCATCACCACCTCGCATCTCCCGAACGGCTTCTTCATGAATTGGTTCGGGAAACAGGCCGGCGAAGGATACGAGTACCATCTTCTGGTCATTGGGATCGCGGCGGCATTGCTGGTCACAGGCGCAGGCCGGTGGTCTGCGGACCGTATCATGACTGAGAAGTTATAACGGTTGCCGGGTAAAGGAGGCTCCACCATGTTCGTTGTTGTCGGTGCCACCGGGAATACGGGATCAGCGGTTGTCGAGACCTTGCTCAATCGGAAGCAGCCGGTACGAATCGTGGTGCGCTCGCCTGAGAAGGCTGTGTCTTGGAGCGCGAAGGGGGTGGAGGTTGCGGTCGCCTCGTTGGAGGATGTGCCGGCGATGACGAAAGCCTTGGAAGGCGCGTCGGGTCTCTATCTGCTGGTTCCTCCAAACTATGGGGCAACGGCCTGGCTCTCTGAGCAACGGCAACGTATGGATCAGGCCGCACAAGCTGTGAAGGCCAGCGGGATCACGCACGTCGTCTTCTTGTCGTCAATCGGCGCCCACATGGCGAAAGGCACGGGGCCCATCCAGGCCGTTCGTTATGGCGAGCAGGCGCTCGGGGCTGTGACCAAGCATCTGACGACCCTGCGTCCCTGCTCTTTCATGGTGAACTGGGCACCGGGAATCGGCATGGCCAAGGGTCAAGGTATCCTGCCCACCTTTATTGCGCCGACGGCGAAGGTGCCGATGGTCTCGACCAAAGACATCGGTCGTGTGGGCGCGGAGCAGTTGATGGCAGGGGGAAAGGGCCGGCAGGTCATCGAACTGGCGGGGCCGGAAGAGTACAGCCCCAATGATGTAGCCGTCGCACTGGGGAAGATTCTTGGGAAACCAGTCTCGGTTCAGCATGCGCCGCTTAGCGCAGTGGTGCCGACGTTCACGTCGTTCGGCTTCTCCACGGAAGCGGCAACCTTATTCGAAGAGATGTACGCAGGATTCGCCAAGGGTGCGATCGGGTACGAACACCCTGAGCAGTTTGTGCGGGGCATGGTGACCCTTGCCGAAGCGTTGCGAGGGATGGCGTAAGATAAGGAGGATATTATGACCACAGATACGACAACTGCCAAAAATGTGCTCGGCGTCTATCAGTCCGGATCAGCGCATATGGTCGGTGACGGCTTTCCGGTGCGTAATATGATTCCAGGCATGGGTACAGATGAGCAATTTTCTCCGTTCTTGCTCCTGGACTACATGGGGCCGAAGCAGTTTCCTCCGACCGACCGGCTACTCGGTGTGGGGGAACATCCACACCGGGGATTTGAGACGGTCACGATCATGTATCACGGCAAGGTTGCACATCGTGACTCGACCGGGAGCGGAGGGGTCATTGGCCCTGGCGATGTCCAATGGATGACCGCCGCCTCCGGCATCGTGCATGAGGAACTGCACGAGCAAGGCTTTGCCGCACAGGGAGGGATGCTGGAAGGTATTCAGCTATGGGTCAATTTGCCGAAGGCACACAAGATGTCGACGCCGCGGTATCAGACGCTGGTGAAGGATGACATTCCGACGGTGGAGCTTGGTGGAGGAGCGGGCCGGCTTCGCGTCATCGCCGGGGAGTTTCGCGGCGTCAAGGGTCCGGCCAGGACCTTCAGCCCTGTCTATCTGTACGATCTTCGTCTGACGGCAGGACACCACACCGAGCTCACGCTGCCAGAGGGATTCAACACGTCGGTGTTCGTGCTCAGCGGGCAAATCGTGATCAACGGGTCGCACAGGGCCAAGGATGCGGAGATTGCCCTGTTCGGAGACAGAGGCGAGCGAGTGGTGCTTGAAGCGACGGAGGATGCCACCTTGCTTGTGCTTAGCGGAGAGCCGATCCGGGAGCCGATCGCGCGCTATGGTCCGTTCGTCATGAATACTCAGGACGAGCTGGTCCAGGCTATGAACGATTACAAGGCCGGGAGGATGGGACATCTATCATGACCGATCGGGCGCTCACGATCGACATTTACTCCGACGTCGTCTGTCCCTGGTGTTTCATCGGGAAACGGCGGCTTGAACGGGCGTTGGATCAACTGAATGGCGCCGCACCGGCGAACATCACCTGGCGGCCCTTTCAGTTGAATCCGACGATGCCGGAGGGGGGTCTCGAACGCAGAGCCTATCTCGAAGCAAAGTTCGGTAGCTTGGATGCGTTTCGGCAGATGGAAGAGCATGTCCTCGCGGCAGGCGCTGAGGAGCATATTGCCTTTGCGTTCGAAAACATTGCGCGGACGCCCAATACCTTTCTGGCTCATCGGCTGATTTGGTATGCCGGGCAGCAGGGCCGACAGGACGCCGTAGTCGAATCGCTCTTCCGAGGCTATTTTGAGGAGGGTGCTGATATCGGCTCTATCCCTGTGCTCGTGGAATTGGGGGAGCGAGTGGGACTGGATGCGGGAAGCTTTCTCCGAAGTGATGAGGGAGTCTCGAAGGTGAAAGAGGAAGCAGCAGCGGGTCACAGACTCGGGATTCGCGCGGTCCCCTATTTCCTGCTGAACGGGACCTATGCGCTATCCGGCGCGCAGCCGACTGAGACGTTTGTGTCGGCGCTCAAAGCGGCTGGATCAGGAGCCTGACATGCAGAGATGGCACCCTCACCTGGTCGTAGTGCTGAGCCTGCTTATCGGCGCCACGACGATGTACGGCCAACCCATGAATAAGCAGGATACTCAGGAATTCATTCGCGCGGCGGACCGCAATGACACCGAAACGATAGATCGGTTGCTGAGGGAAGGCGTCTCGATCGATGTGAGGGATGGGCGGGGGCGAACGGCGTTGCTCGCCGCCACCAGCCGGAACCATGTGGAGAGTGCCAAGTTGCTGATCGCGGCCGGAGCCGATGTTAACGCGCAGGACAGCAAGCAGGATAGCCCCCTGCTCTTGTCCGGCGCGAGCGGCTTTGTCGAAATTCTCACGCTTGCAGTACAGGCTAAGCCGAATTTCAAACGGTATAACCGCTTTGGCGGTACGGCTCTGATTCCGGCATGTGAGCGTGGACATGTCGAGGCGGTCAAAGTCCTGCTCAAGACGGATATCGACATCGACCACGTCAATAAGTTGGGTTGGACGGCGCTCCTGGAAGCGATTATTCTGAGCGATGGCGGGCCGCGACACCAAGAGATCGTGAGAATGCTCGTAGCGGCCGGCGCGAAGGTGAATATTCCGGATCAAGACCATGTCACAGCGCTTCAACATGCCCGCCAGAAAGGCTATCGAGAGATCGTGGGTACGTTGGAAGCAGCGGGAGCTCGATAAGGGTTATGTGTGGGTGAGGAAATTTCATTTAGCCAAGGAGGAGTCGATGAAATATAAGCGTCTGCATCAGTGCCATGTACAGATGTACGCCCAGGGGTTGATCATGATCACGGCCTGTGTATTCGGATTATCCCCTGTCCTTGTCGCGGCGGAAGAATTGCCGCGAGAGGCGGTATTGCCGGCCGCTCTTGCTGTGACGGCGGTAAAGGCCGCCGTGGATCACTGTGCCAAAGACGGCTATCGGGTCAGCGCGGCGGTGGTCGATCGGGCAGGTCTATTGAGAGCGTTTCTACGAACCGATGGTGCCGGGCCCCATACCGTCGAGAGCAGCGAGAAGAAAGCCTATACGTCGGCGAGTATGCGAGGACCAACCGGCAATGTCGCCGAACTTATTGCCAAAACCCCGGCGGTTCAGGGGCTTCAGCAGATGAACGACAGAATCCTGTTTCTGGCCGGAGGTCTCCCGATCGAGATCGCGGGTGAAGTTGTCGGTGGAATCGGGGTCGGCGGGGCGCCGGGAGGCCATTTAGACGCGGCTTGTGCGCAAGCAGGTCTGGACAGCATCGGTGCCGCGCCGAAACTTCCAGCAACAAAATAACGACCCACGCTGAGGGTGGGACCGTCAACATTCCCGGTAAGTCGTAGGGTCGGGGGCTGAGCAGAGTCGGCACGTGACGGGAAGAGAAAGGCAGGTACGTGATGGCCGTTCAGGTCTATGGCTGTAACCATATTGTCATCGAAGTGACCGACGCCAAGAAGGCGGTGAAGTTCTATGCCGATGTCTTTGGATTGACGATGCTCACCGGTGGCGAAGGCGCCGCCTGGTGCAAGCTGGGCGAGCATCAATTCATGGCGATCTTTGAAGTAGAGACATTGCAACCGGATCGGGTGAAACATTTCGGTTTGATGGTCCGGGATGCCACGCAGATTAAAGAAGTCCGGCGCAAGTTGATGAGCAAATACAAGCTGGCGATGCGGCCGGGCTTTCGGTGCGACTTCCGCGATCCCTGGGGTAACCGTATCCAGGTCGGAGATCTCAGCGACGAATCTCTGGTCTGGCTCCTCCCCTATCAGGAAGTGCAGAAAGCCGGGATTACATTCAGGAGCAAACCTCGAACGAAGAAACGGTCATGAGTCAGACGAATCGATAACGGACGAACGGCACGATCGCCGACGAGCGCAACTCCTACGATACGGGCTCGAAGAAGTTACAATGAGAGACCCGGGAGATAACGGACCCATGGCGAACCAAGATTATTCGGCGGCGCAACTCGATCAGCTGTCTCGAGCCCTTCTGCTGCTGCACAAGACGCTATTGGATGGAGAGCGGGTGGCTTATGAGCGGGTGCATGGCCGGATCGCGTCAAACGGAGAATTTCTTCAGCTCCTGCTTGGACATGCCTGGTTCGCCTGGCTCCGTCAGCTCTCGCAATCGATGGCGCAACTTGACGAACTTGCTGGGTCGAAAGAGCCGGTAGCCCCCGGGACTATTCATGAACGGATCGCGTCGATGCGCGCCCTCTTGACGCCGTCGGAAACGGGCGAAGGATTCGGTCGGCATTATTACGACGCGATGCAGCGCGATCCGGACGTGGTCCTCGCGCATGCGGCCATCAAGGAGTTGTTACGATGAAAGCCCATTATCTCGGCCATGTGGTGTTCTATGTGAAAGAGCTTGCACGGTCCCTGGCGTTCTATCGGGACCTGCTCGGCTTCGAAGAAGTGGGTCGGGTCTTTAATGGAGCAGCAGCGGCGCTCACCTCCGGACGCACACATCACGAGCTGCTGTTGATCCAGGTCGGCGATGCGCCGGGGCCTCCGTCCGGAAGCCGTCGGGGGCTCTATCATATCGGCATCAAAGTTGGTGACAGCCTCGACGAGTTGCGCGAGGCGAAGCAGGAATTAGAACGGGCCGGCGTGACGATCGACGGGATGAGCGACCATACGGTGAGCCAGAGCCTCTATCTGCGCGATCCGGACGGGAACGAAGTGGAACTATACGTGGATGCCGATGAGTCGGTGTGGAAGAACAATCCGGCGGCCGTTGTGGCGCCGATCAAGCCGTTACAATTATAACCTAAGCAGGAGGAGTGAATATGGACAAGCCAATGATTGCAGCCAAACAGCCGGCCGTGTTGTCGTTGGATCCCGGCACCTACTATTGGTGTCAATGCGGTCGTTCCAAGACCCAACCCTTTTGCGACGGATCCCATACGGGCACCGAGTTTACACCGGTGGAGTTTACGACGACGGAGAAGAAGCAGGTTGCGCTCTGTCAGTGCAAGCAGACGAAGACCCCGCCGTTCTGCGACGGGACGCATAAATCGCTGTGATCGCTCAGGCCTGACAGGTCGGCGATGCGAGATTGCCCTGGGAGTGTCTTATGCCGGACGAACAATGGATGGAGCTCGGACAGGTTGACGAGCTGAAGATGAAAACGGTGCAGGAAGTCATGTGCGGTACGACGCCGATCGCCCTCACGTACAAGGACGGGTCGTTTGCCGCGGTTTCCGGCGTCTGTAATCATGTCGGTGGTCCGCTCGGTGGAGGGACCCTCGACGGCGAGTACCTGGTCTGTCCCTGGCATTACTGGAAGTTTCATCACCAAACCGGTCAAGGGGAACCGGGATATGAGCAGGATCAGGTCCCTGCCTATGCCACCAAGGTGGATCAGGGACGGCTCTATATCGACCTCTCGTCGGCGACGAAACGAAAGAAGCAGAAGCACCAGCCCCACCCGCTTGCCCGCCCGGTGGTGCGTCAGCCAGGGCCGATTCGCGTCGTGGGGATCGCGACGACGGCCATGACCCTGGAGCATCCACGGTACAGCACCTCCGATGCGATGCTGGAGGTGGCGTTGGACCATGCGCGGACCATGCTCGGGCTGGAGACGCAATGTATCAAGCTTCGCGAGCTGAACTTTCGCTCCTGCGAGGGCTTCTATTCCAAATCGGCTGAGGCCTGCACCTGGCCCTGCTCGATTACACAGATGGATCCGACCGACCAGATGGATCGGGTGTACGAGGCCATCGTCCATTGGGCCGATGTGATTCTCATTTCAACCCCGATTCGCTGGGGCAACGCCAGTAGCCTGTACTTCAAGATGGTCGAGCGGATGAACTGCATCCAAAATCAGGAGACCATCGCGAATAAACATTTGCTCAAAAACAAAGTGGCAGCATTTATCATCATGGGTGGCCAGGACAATGTCCAAGGCGTCGCCGGGCAACTCATGACATTTTTCGCCGAAGTTGGCTGCCAGTTTCCGCAGTTCCCGTTCATCGCCCATTCCCGGGGTTGGAGTGCCGAGGACATGGAGCGGAATGTCAAAGAGGTGCAGAACAGCCAGGAGCTTCGGAAAGGGGCGCAAGAACTCGTAGTGCGCGCTGCGGACATGGCGAAGCTCATGGTCGGCGGTGAGCTTCCTGAGCATCCGCTCGCCCGTGGCGGACGCAAGGCGCATCAACTGGATCGTGAGCCGACGGGGTAACAATCCTGAGACTCTCGCCTGGTATCGGGGTAGAGAAAGAGACCGGTAAAGAGGTACACTTGCGTTCTGCTTAATGGCCTAAACGGAAGGGTTATCGTGACGTTTTTACCGAGGCCGCTACATCTCGTATTGATATTTACGCTGCTGCCATTGGCTCTGTGGACTGGCTGTAAACAGGAAGCCGGTTCAATGCCGGCGCAACAACCGTCGCAGGTCGAAGTGATCACGGTGACTCGTCAGACGATCCCGGACGAACCGGAATTCATCGGACAAGCCGAGGCTTCGCGGCCGGTGGAGATTCGTTCGCAGGTGACCGGGCTCTTGAAGGCCCTGCTGTATCACGAAGGACGTGACGTCAAGAAGGGGGATCGCCTCTACCAGATCGATCCCGTGCCCTTCCAAGCCGCGGTGGCCATCGCCAAAGCCAAGATCGCCGAGGCTGAAGCGCGACTCGTGCAGGCGAAACAGGATCTCGCTCGTGTCAAACCGCTCCTGGCGGAGCAGGCGGTCAGCCAGAAAGACGTGGACGATGCCGTGGCTGGTAACCTGACCGCCAAGGCGCTGGTGCAGGGCGCGAAGGCCGAGTTGATCAAGGCGCAGTTCGATCTCGACAATACGCTCATCACCGCTCCTATCGCCGGTCTGATCGAACGGAGCCATTATTACGAAGGGCGCCTGGTCTCGGCGCAAACGGATTTACTGACGATCGTCTATCGCGTCGATCCCATGTATGTGGTGGTGAGTGTCCCGGAGACTTTCATTCTGAAACGGCGGCGGGACATCGAGTCAAAGAAAATTCACCATCCGGGGGTCTACCAACTCCGAGGCCAGCTCACGATGATGGATGGGACGGTCTATCCTCATGAAGGGGTCCTCGATCTCCTGGAGCCAGGTTTGCAAACGGAAACCGGTTCACGTCAAACCAGAATGACGTTTCCCAATCCGCAGCGTACCCTCCTGCCGGGGCAATTTGTGAAGGTGCGATTCACCGGCGACACGAAGACAGACGCGATCCTCATTCCTCAACGCGCCGTGTTGCAGGGTCCCCAGGGTCCCTTCGTCTATGTGGTCGGCCAGGACGAGAAGGTCCAGATTCGAGACGTCGCGGCGTCCGACTGGAAAGGGGACCAGTGGCTTATCGACAGCGGCCTCAATCAGGGCGATCGCGTCGTCGTGAACGGTCTGATGACGATCGGTCCCGGCGCGCCGGTGAAGGCCATTCCCTGGAGCGCAGGTGCGCCGGCCGCGGATCCAGGTCCCCTCACACCAAAACAAGGATAGCCTGTGACGTCTCACGTCTTCATCGACCGGCCGATTCTGGCCTCGGTGGTGTCCATCATCATTGTCGTGATGGGCCTGCTCGCGCTGCAGTTCCTGCCGGTGGCCCAGTTCCCTGAGATCACGCCGCCGGTCGTTCAGATTGACGCGGACTATCCCGGCGCCAGCGCCGAAGTTGCGGCCGAATCGGTCGCCAGGCCGATCGAGGTCACACTCCCCGGCATCGACAACCTCCTCTATTTCGACTCGACCAGCAGTAATGATGGACATGTGACCATCAAGCTGACGTTTGAGATCGGCACCGATCCGGACATCGCCCAGGTGCAAACCCAGAACCGTGAAAAGCTCGCGGAGCCGCAACTGCCGGCGGAAGTCATCCGGCAGGGTGTGTCGGTGAAGAAGGTGTCACCGGACCTCGTTGCGGTCATCGTGCTGAAGTCGACAGATCCTCGACACGATGCCATCTTTCTCTCTAACTACGCGACCCTCCGGCTGGTCGACGACCTGAAGCGGGTCAACGGCATCGGGGATGCGGTGGTGTTCGGTCAGCAAAATTACAGCATGCGGATCATTCTGAATCCACTGCACATGGCCAAGCTGGGCCTGATGCCGAACGACATCGCGGCGATCATCCGTGAGCAGAATCGCGATTATCCCTCCGGGACGATCGGGCGGGAGCCGGCGCCAAAGGGCACAGAGCTGACCATCCCGATCATCACGAAGGGCCGGCTGACCGATGTGAAGGACTTTGAGGAACTGATCGTACGCGCCCTGCCGGACGGCTCCCTCGTGCGCCTCAAGGACGTGGCGCGTATCGAGCTGGGCGCCCAGTCCTATGCCCTGGAAGGCCGATGGAACAGCACCCCCACGACTTTTATCCTGACGTTCCTGGCTCCCGGGGCGAATGCGCTCGATACGATCCGTCGCACACGCGCGCAGATGGATGAGCTGGCGAAAAACTTTCCCTCAGGCGTGTCCTACGACGTCCCCTATGACACGACGCGGTTTATCGAAGTGTCGATCACGGAAGTGATCAAGACCCTGGCCGAGGCCATGGTCCTGGTTGTGCTCGTCGTCTACATGTTTCTCCAAAGCTGGCGGGCCACCATCATCCCCACCGTGGCCGTGCCGGTCTCCTTGATCGGCACCTTCATCGGACTCTATGCGCTGGGGTTTTCGATCAACACCATCACGCTATTCGGGATGGTGCTCGCTATCGGGATCGTGGTGGACGATGCGATCGTGGTGGTGGAAAATGTTGAGCGCCACATGCGTGAATCGCGCCTGTCAGCCAAAGAGGCCGCCAAACGGGCGATGAGCGAAGTCACGTCGCCGATCATCGCCATCGTGTTGGTGTTGGTGGCGGTATTTGTGCCAGTCGGCTTCGTTGGGGGCATCACCGGAGCTCTGTACAAACAGTTTGCCGCCACGATTGCCATCTCGGTCACCGTGTCAGGGTTCGTCGCCCTCACCCTGAGCCCGGCGCTCTGTGCGATGGTCCTTGTCCCACAGCATGAACCGAGGGGCGGGTTCTGGGCCATCTTCGACCGGACGTTCGGTCGGACGCAGCGGGGTTATTCCAGGATTGTCGCGTCGTTTTTGGCGAGGCCCGTACTGGTCATGCTGGCCTTCGGGGTCCTTCTGGTCATTTCGACCGGGCTGTTCAAGGGGTTGCCGAAGAGCTTTCTCCCTGAAGAGGACCAGGGCTATTTCATCGTGGTGGCACAGCTCCCGGACGGCGCCTCGAAACAGCGGACCGACGCCGTGCTCGAACGGGTGGAGCGCTATTTTCAATCCAATCCGGCGGTCCATTCGACCGATGCCCTGTCCGGCCAAAACTTCGTCTTCGGCACCAGAGGGCCCAACTCGGCGACGATGTTCGTGCCGCTGGTCCTCTGGGATGAACGGCCTGAACCACAGAACCATGCGAAGGCGTTGGTCGGGGCGGCCTTTGGTGAGTTCGCAAAGATTCCTGAAGCGATGCTCCTGGCATTCAATGCGCCGGCGATTCGCGGCGTCGGGGCGGTCGGTGGATTCTCCGCGCAGTTGCAAGACCCCAGCAGCGGAGACTTTAAGAAGTTTGCGGCGGTTGCACAGCAGTTTGTCGAGCGGGCGCAGAAGGAGCCGGCCATTGGCCGGGTGGGGACGAATTTCCGTGTCTCTTCGCCACGGCTCTATGTCAATGTGAACCGGGAACGGGCGAAGGCCCTGGGGATACCGATTTCAGATATCTTCGATACCTTGCAGGCCTACTTCGGCAATTTCTATATCAACGACTTTATCAAGTTCGGTCGCGTGTACCATGTGCAGACTGAAGCTGAGGCGGAGTACCGGGCCACCCCCCAGGACATTTCGAAGATCTATGTGCGGGCTCAGACCGCCCAGGGCATCAACATGATTTCCCTCGATACCGTCGTGACGACGGAGTTTCAGAGCGGACCGGATCCGGTGAATCACTTTAATGGGTATAACACGGCCCTGGTGCTGGGTGCGGCTGCGCCTGGGTTCAGTTCCGGTCAGGCGCTTGAAGCGCTGGATCGCGTGGGCAAAGAGGTGCTCGTGCCGCAGGGCTACGCGATCGACTACAGCAACATCTCCTTTCAGGAGCGACGGGTCGGCGGCCAGTCCGGCGTGGTCTTTGCGGTGGGATTACTGATGGTGTTTCTGGTGTTGGCGGCACAGTTCGAAAGCTGGGTCGTGCCCTTCGCCGTGATTCTGGCCGTGCCCTTTGCGATCTTCGGCGCACTGATAGCCGTGTGGATTCGTGGCTTCGAGAACGATGTGTACTTCCAGATCGGACTCGTGACCTTGATCGGGCTTTCAGCGAAGAACGCGATTCTGATCGTGGAATTTGCCAATACCCGTTATGAGGCGGGCCAACCCTTGATCGAGGCGGCCTTGGAAGCCGCGAAGTTGCGGTTCCGTCCGATTATCATGACCTCGATGGCCTTCATCTTCGGGATGGTCCCGCTGGTCATCGCGAGGGGGGCCGGGGCCTCAAGCCGTCAGTCGATCGGGACCGGCGTTATGGGCGGGATGCTGGCCGCGACCGTGCTGGCTATTTTGTTTATACCGCTGTTTTATGTCGTGACCCGCCGGTTGACGCAGCGTCGTGTCGCCTCAGAGTCGGTGTCCGAGGGACCGCCGATGCCGCCATCGCAGGAGGAACAGGCGTAGCATGCGCAAGCCACTAGTGATCGGGCTCTCGTGTTTTTTCATGTCCTGCGCGATGGGACCGGATTACGAACGTCCCAAGACGGATATGGCTGAGAACTTTCGGATGGCCGACGCATCGCTGGACGCCCCGTCGATCGCGAATTTACCCTGGTGGGAACTTTTGCGTGATGAGCCGTTGCAACAGCTGATGCGTATTGCGCTGGAAGAAAACAAGGATCTCCAGCGCGCAGTCGCAGTGGTCGATGAATTCCAAGCCCGCGCGCTGATCGCGCGATCAGACTTCCTTCCCGGAGTCACCGTATCGGGGAATGCTCCGAGCTTCGGACGCAAGGCCACCTTTCTCTTTCCAGGTTTTGCCAACCCGTTTAACTATTATCTCCAGGGGAACCTGGCGTGGGAAATCGATCTCTGGGGTCGGGTGAGGCGATCGAACGAAGCGGCTCGCGCCGATCTCCTCTCGAAGGTAGAGAATCGACGCGCGGTGGTGTTGCAACTGGTGAGCGGAGTGGCTGAGAGCTATTTCAACCTGCTGCAGTTCGATATGCAGATGGATATTGCCAAGCGGACGTTGCAATCCTGGGAAGAGTCGGTTCGCATTGCGCAGGCCCGGCTGAAACAGGGCATGACGTCGCGCCTCGATACGGATCAGTTTGAAGCGGAACGAGCCAATGCCGCTGCTCGGATGGCAGAGCTCGAACGGCAAATGGTGCAGGCGGAAAACCAATTGAGCATATTGCTGGGGCGCAAACCATTTTCGATTCCCAGGGGCCGTGTGCTCACGGATCAGGTGATGCCGCCCGCCGTACCGGCCGGGCTGCCTTCTGAACTGTTGCAGCGGCGGCCGGACTTGCTGCAGGCTGAACAGCAGCTCGCTGCCGCAACGGCCCGTATCGGCGTGGCCAAAGCCGAGCGCTTTCCCAAGATTTCGCTCACGGGGTTGCTCGGTGTGGCCAGTCCGCAACTGTCCCAACTCTTTACCGATCCCGCTGCGTTTGGAGTAGCAGGGGTGGGACTGGCTGCACCGTTGTTGAACGGACAGGTCCTGGGGTTTCAGCAGGAAGCGGCGGAGGCGCAAGCCAGGCAGGCAGTTGCGCAGTATGAGCAGACGGTCTTGACCGCGTTTCGTGAAGTGGAGGATTCACTTGTGGCGGTGCGGACGGTGCGAGTGCAAATCGACGCGCAGCAACAACAAGTGACCGCGTTGCAGTCGGCGCTCAAGCTGGCCGAACTCCGGTATAAGGGTGGTTTGGCGAACTATCTGGACGTGCTTGTGGCGCGGCGGAATCTCTTCGAGGCGGAACTGTCTCTGACCGGCACGCGCCGTCTGCAGCTGGTCTCGGTGGTCCAACTCTACAAGGCTCTTGGCGGCGGCTGGTCTCCGGAGATGGCCCGATCGAAAGACGTGAGCAAAGGATAATAGGGCTATGGATAAACCGGCAGAGACGCAGTATCCCATCCACGACCTGTTGCGTCAGCGGTGGAGTCCCCGCGCCTTTGACAATCGGCCGGTCGAGCCGGAGAAGCTTCGCAGTCTGTTTGAAGCGGCTCGTTGGGCGCCGTCATCGAATAACGGACAGCCTTGGCGTTTTCTGGTTGCGACCAAAGAGCATACGACCGAGTACGAGCGATTGTTCAACTGCCTGGTTGAAGGTAATCAGAAATGGGCCTACCGCGCGCCGGTACTGATGTTATCCGTTGCGCAACTTCAGTTCGAGGACGGTTCGCCGAATGCCCATGCGCTGCATGATACGGGTATGGCAGCAGAGAACCTCGTGCTGCAGGGTACGGCGTTAGGGCTGGTCGCCCATCAGATGGCGGGCTTTCGAAGCGATCAGGCAAGAGCAGACTGTCATATTCCAGAGGGCTATGTGCCGGTGGCCATGATCGCGGTCGGGTATCCGGGGGATCCTGCCGTGTTGTCGGATCGCCTGCGGGCAAGGGAAGTGCAGCCAAGAGTCCGGAAGCCCCTCACAGAGTTGGTGTACTCGGCAACCTGGGAACAGCCCTCGCCTCTTCTCTGACAGGGGGGGGTAGGTCGAGAGGCTCTTCGAGGATCGAGTCGAAACAGGGTATCCACCAAATCGTAGAGTAGGCAGTGAGTCTTTATCGACTCGCTCGGCTCGCGTATTGTTCTGGTTTCAATGAGTAGTCGCAGAGAGATATCGGGTACTCAGCAGGGTAAAGGAGATAACATGGCTTCACTCAGTGGAAAGGTGGCGATCGTGACCGGATCGTCCAGCGGAATTGGGCGGGCGATTGCGGAGCGTTTGGCCGAAGAGGGCGCGATTGTGGTGGTGAATTACGGGACCAGTACCGAAAAAGCGCAACAGGTCGTCACGGGCATTCAGGCCAAGGGCGGGAAAGCCGTTGCGGTGCAATCCGACATGAGCCAGGTGGCGGAGGCGCGCCGGCTTGTGAGCGACACGGTGAAGCAGTTCGGGCGGCTGGATATTCTTGTGAATAATGCCGGGAAGTTTATGCCAAAACCCCTCATGGACACGACCGAAGCCGACTTTGATCAGGTGATCGGCTTAAACGCCAAGGGCCCTTATTTCGCGATGCAGGAAGCGGCTAAGACCCTTAAAGAGGGGGGTCGCATCGTGAACATTTCCACCGATGGAACCCATTTGAGTTTTCCCGGCGCGACGGCTTATCTTGGCAGCAAGGGTGCGCTGGAACAATATACGAAGGGGCTGGCGCAGGAACTCGCTTCACGTGGGATTACGGTGAATACTGTGTCGCCAGGGTTTACGGAGACAGGCATGATGACAGAGCCGCTTCGCCAGGTCGGTATCCAGATGTCGCCGTTGAAGCGGCTCGGTACACCCAAAGACATCGCCGATGTGGTGGCGTTCGTCGTCAGCGAGGAGGCCCGTTGGTTGACGGGCCAGAATATTCATGCCGGCGGCGGCATTGTGATGTAGGAGGAACGTGATGGGACGGCAGAATATTTCCACTGGTGGCCCTTGGGAAGCGAAGATCGGCTATTCACGGGCCGTACGTGTTGGTGCCTCGATCTCCGTCTCCGGCTCGACGGCGATGACCTCTTCCGGCCTGGTCGGCAAGGGGGATCCCTATGCTCAAACGATTCAGACCTTCAAAACGATCGAAGCGGCGCTCCAGCAGGCAGGCGCCTCGCTCGCCGATGTCGTGCGGACGCGCATCTATATGGCGAACATTGATCAATGGCAGGAGGTGGGCCGCGCGCACGGTGAAGTGTTCGGGACTATCAGGCCTGCGACGACGATGGTGGAGGTGAAGCGTTTGATCGATCCGGACATGCTGGTTGAAATTGAAGCCGATGCCATCCTTAGTCAAGGCTAGCGCTTGTTCGACGAGTGGATAGGATCGCATGACCGGGCATTGTCCTGAGACGAAGTTTCTGGCGAGGGTCGATCCGGTGATGCGGCGGTTGATCTGCGAGGTGGGGCCCTTCACGCTAAGGCCCCGAGTGCGTCGATCGCCGTTTGAGTCCTTGGCACGAGCGATTGCGAACCAACAACTGCACGAGAAAGCGGCGGATAGTATTTTGCGCCGCTTCGTCGCGCTGTTTCCGGCCCGGCGTTTTCCTCAACCGGCCGATCTCCTCGCGATGGACGAGCAGGCGATTCGAGGCGCTGGATTTTCACAGGCCAAGGTGGCGGCGCTTCGCGACTTGGCGGCGAAGACGCTCGATGGCACTGTGCCACCCGGTCGTGTCATCAAAGGGCTTGAGGACGATGCGATCGTCGAGCGGCTCGTGGCGGTGCGCGGCGTCGGACGTTGGACGGTCGAAATGCTGCTGATCTTCCAACTGGGCCGTCCCGATGTCCTGCCGGTCGACGACTTCGGTGTGCGTAACGGGTTCCGCATCGCCTACGGTTGGCCCGCGATGCCGACGCCCAATCAAGTGTTACGATACGGAGAGCGCTGGAGACCCTATCGCACGGCGGCGGCTTGGTATCTCTGGCGCGCGGCCGATCGCGCGAAGGAATCAGGATGCTGAAAAAGTCCGCCAGCGGCCTTGCCGGATGGATTTTTTGAGCATCCTGCGAGCCCAGACTGAGTTTTTCCGCTTCCTGTAGGTTTCGACATAGAGGTTGTGGCATGGCCGATCAGAAGAAACGACTGGATTCCAATATCGCGGGGAATTTCTATGTCGATGCGACCTGTATCAACTGCGACACCTGCCGCCAATTAGCTCCGATGAGCTTTGAGGAAGTCGGCGATTTCTCGGCGGTCACCAGCCAGCCAGCCGATCAAGCGCCTCTCCATCAGGCCTATCAAGCGCTCCTCGCCTGCCCTGTTGGCTCGATCGGGACCGAGCAGAGCGACAAGTCTCTGCTGCAGGACGCGATGGCCAGTTTCCCGATCCATCTGGATGGCGGTGTCTACTACTGTGGTTTCAACTCAGAGAAATCGTTCGGTGCGAACAGCTTCTTCGTCGAACATCCGGACGGCAACTGGCTCATCGATTCGCCACGGTATGTCAATCATCTCGTCGAGGCCTTCGAACGAAAGGGCGGCATCGCCCGCATCTTTCTTACGCATAAAGACGATGTGGCCGATGCAGAGAAGTACGCGGCACATTTCGGGGCGAAGCGGATGATTCATCGGGGGGATCTCGAAGCGGTTCCTGATGCGGAATGGATCATTGAGGGAGCCGACAACGTCGAGGTCTCGCCTGAATTTCTGATTATTCCTGTGCCGGGCCATACGGCGGGCAGCATCGCCCTACTCTATAAGAATCGGTTTCTCTTTACGGGGGATCATCTCTGGTGGGACTCTGAGCAGCAGATGCTCGGCGCTCCAAGCCGACTGGTGTGGAGGAAGCACGTGTTGGTGGATTCAATCAGGAAACTTCTCGACTATCATTTCGAATGGGTTTTGGCCGGGCATGGGGATCGGACGCGGTTGCCGGCTGATGAGATGCGCGCGAAGTTGCAGGCGTTGGTCGAGCGTCGCCAACCCACCAGGATGCCGTCCTAGCGATGTTTACGAAACTGGCCCAGTGGGTCGATCGCAACATTCTTTCCCTCGGTCGTGACATGCGGCTCTCGTACCTGCCTCCGCTCATGGTCTACATGGCCTACGGGATCTCGGGACTCACCGGCATTGTCGGCACGTTCTTCGTCAAAGACTACCTGGGTCTTTCGGCTTCGTTCCTTGCCGCGCTGGGTTTCTGGGCCGGCATTCCCTGGGCGTTGAAGATGCCCATTGGACATACGGTCGATCTGTTATGGCGCTGGAAAGGCTGGCTAGTGGGACTTGGAGCCGGGCTGTTGGCCGTCAGTCTGGCCATTATGGCGGCATTGATCGGTGCTCGCGAGGCAATGACCGCTCTCCTGCCCGCCGAGGTCTGGTTTGTAATGAGCGCACTCCTCGCTCCTCTCGGATATGTGATCCAGGATGCGGTGGCGGATGCGATGACGGTCGAAGCCGTTCCTCGTGTGGATGAGCGAGGGCAGCCGTTCGATGAGCCGACGAGGAAGCTCATGCATACGACGATGCAGACGCTTGGCCGCGTGGCCATTGTCGGCGGCGGGATCCTGGTGGCGATGGTCAACGTCTATGTCTTTACCGGGACTGAAGGGCTTCCACAGGCAGAGATCGTATGGCTGTATAAGCAGGTCTACCTCATGGCGCTTGTCATCCCTTTCGTCTCCGTTCTTGGGCTTGGGGTCGCCTGGTGGCTGCAGCGGCAGCATCGGCAACAGCTTGTTCAGCAAGGCTTCTCGCGTGAGCAGGCCCGGCACATGGTCGATGCACGGGAATCGTCCGGCGAACCGACCAAACCGAATTGGTATATTCTTGGTGGAAGCTTCGGGTTTGTCCTGTTCACTCTGACGGTCGGTTTTGGCGGCTTCTCCTATAGCGAAGAGATTGTGTTTGCCGGCTCGATGGCCATTGTCCTGTTCTTGATGGCCCGACTGGTGCGGGAGTTAGAGCCTGACAAACGATTTACCTTGGTCGGGACAGCCGTCGTGATTTTTATCTTTCGCGCCATTCCTGGGACCGGTCCAGGGACGACTTGGTGGATGATCGATCAGCTGAAGTTCGATCAGCAGTTCCTCTCCATCCTCTCGCTGATCGGCAGCACCTTGACCTTGGGCGGGATGTTCGTCTTCCGCCGCTTCATGGCTGAGCGGTCGATCGCCTATGTGGTGGGGTTTCTCACGGTGATCGGTACCGTACTGACCATCCCGGTGGTGAGCATGTTCTATGGTTTGCACGAATGGACCGCGAGTATGACCGGAGGCGTGGTCGATGCCCGATTCATTGCGCTGATCGATACGGCGTTGGAATCGCCCCTCGGCCAGATTTCCATGATTCCGATGCTCGCCTGGATTGCGAACAGTGCCCCCGCGAACCTGAAAGCGACCTTCTTCGCCGTGATGGCATCGTTTACGAACCTTGCCCTTTCGCTAAGTCAGCTGGGCACCAAATACATGAACGAAATCTATGTGGTCACGCGGGAAGTCCGTGACCAGGCCTCCGGCGCTATTCAAATTCCAGCCGACTACAGCCAACTCGGCTCGCTTCTCATCGTGCAGGTCATTCTGGGCCTCGCCCTTCCCTTCGCCGCCATCATGTTTGCCAAGGTGACCCGCTTTAAAAGCGCTTAGCAGGATGTTGAAAAGCGCTGCCGCCTGCGTTCTCGCATCGTTCAGATCTTCAACCTACCCCAGAGGATACGCCGCTGGTCTTCACTCGCTGCGGCCTTGTCGAACGATGCTTTTGACGATCCTGCGTTTCTGGAACATGGAGGGTCATTCCCCGTCGCCGTCTATGTCAGAGTTGTAGAGTTCTGTGATGGGGTGCCCTTCAGGACTGCTTTGCTCCAACAGAGGAATATTGGCAACGTCCTGGTATCCCCTTGACCTGTGCTGTATGATGAGCATCTGTGTAAAATGCGAATGGCTGACGGCGTATAGCCGATGGCCGAGTCAGAGATCTTGAGGATGTTCAAAAATGGTTTCTGGCAAGGCCGCAGTGAGCGAAGGGGCGAGTCGTACTGTTTCTGTACGTCGAGCCTCGGAGCGAAGCGAGAACGCAGCCAGAAGCCTTTTTGAACATCCGACCGAAAGGGGGCGACCGGAATCGACGGGGATACTAAGGTCAGCGGTGCATGTCGAGCTCTCGGGGTCTCGTAAATCCTCCGGGAAAATGTAACTGCAAACCAAGAATTTGCACTCGCAGCTTAAATAACTGCGACGTTCCTCCACCTGAGGCCCGCGGGGGTGGTCGGAGCGCGATACAGCGGGCTGGTCCAAAGCTGGTGCTCAGCGGCTGAGGACGAGACAATACTGGGCTAGCGGCCAGTCTAAGCTAGCCGGTGGGCGTGGGTGGCTGCGAAATTAAAACGATCGGCTAAACATGTAGATCCGTTGTGCTGAAGGTCTTCGGACCCGGGTTCAACTCCCGGCGCCTCCACCATGCCAAGCTCGCTCGACCCGGAGCCACGATGATGGTTCCGGGCGACGGGATCGGCCTCAGTGTAGATGCGCGGTAACTCCGCTCTCCTCCCTGCTACCCGCTCTTCATGGTCCTATTGAGATTGATGGCTGCCGATAAACTTCGGCTAGCCGCGTTTCATTCTCCCTGATGTCGCTTCCCCAGCTGTATGGTCCTGCATGCATATTCTTTTCATTATCATCTTCGATTCTTGAGGAAATCTGGTCTCCTCCCTGGATTTGTCCTCGCATTTTTCGGTACCCTGAACGGGTGACGGTCGGTCTCGGGTGACGGACTGTTTTTTCGATTAGGAGAATGTGAGCTGAGAGGATCTGGATGCGACAGATTGGCTTGATGGTCCTTTTGATACTTGGCGCGCTGGCAGGCTCGATATCCGCGACGATTGTGTTGGCGACCGAACCTGTCGCTCCCACGAGTGAAACGGCTCCCGTTACGGTTCCCACGGTACCACCGTCCCCGTCCCCCGCGCCCTTATCCGCGCCGCTCCCTCCAAAACCACAGGTCCATGAAAGTGACACGAAGCATCCTGCCAAGGCTCCGATCCCTGGTGCTCCGATCGAGGGCGCAGGAAAAGAGGTGTCTCCGGCGAAGCCCGAGCCAGGTGTAGGGACGGCACCGGTTCCGCCAAAGCCCCGCGCACCGGAGGGCGACGCGAAACCTCCAGTCAAGTCGCAGCATCCGGCTAATGGATCAGGTGCTTCGAAATCAGCCAGCGCGCCTCAGCCCCCTGCTGAGCTCACGGGAAAAGATGGGGCTCCGATGGTGCTGGTTCCCGCCGGTGAATTTACGATGGGAAGCGACAAGGGCGATGACGATGAGCAGCCGATCCATCGCGTGTTTCTCGTCAGTTTTTATATCGACAAATTCGAGGTCACCAATACCAGATTTGCCAAGTTCGTTGAAGCGATTCAGAGTGAACCGCCTTGGGGTTTCGCGGATAAGGAGACGCCCGTCGTCCATCCGGATCGGCCGGTTCGATGGGTCAACTGGATGGACGCGATGGGTTACTGTCTATGGGCCGGGAAGCGGTTGCCGACTGAAGCGGAATGGGAGAAAGCTGCTCGGGGCACTGATGAAAGGGTCTATCCATGGGGGAACGACCCGCCGACTACGGCTCATGCGGTGTTTGGCTTGAAGGAAGGTGTCGATACGGTCTCACCGGTAGGCAACCGAGACAAGGGAAGAAGCCCGTACGGTGTGCATGACATGGCCGGCAACCTGTATGAATGGACGATGGATTGGTACGATGAAAAATTCTACTCAAAAATACCCGCGATTAACCCACGCGGCCCAGCAGAGGGGACGGTGAAGGTGCAGAGAGGGGGATCGTACACCAATACCCCGTACCGGCTGCGTTCGACATTCCGGACCAAGGGCGATCCTACGGAGCATGAATTCAACGTGGGATTTCGCTGCGCCCAGGACCTGCCGAATCTACCGTAGTGATTGCCAGCCCTCCGGGCTCAGTGTCTGGCTTCCAACAACAGATTGAATGGCGTCGCGTGGCACGGCGGAATCTCCTGATCCCGCCTTTCCTGACCACATCTTGCAACCGCGCCTCCCCTGTTTGGGCGCCGAGGGCTGAGCCATTGTATGCCAGGGACACGGGGACGCAGATCATCGTTGAGGCGGCATAGAAGACTCTGCCCACTGGATTCAGCTTATCTTCCACACGGTCATTAGCGAGGGGCTTCACAATCATCCACGTGCCATCCGGTGCGAGCATCTTCTTCACATGTTTCGCGGCGCCGATTTCGCTATGGCTTTGTAGGGACCGAGCTTGTTCCCCAGGAGCACCATGTTGTCGCTCAGCGCGGCGCCGATGTCGCCGACTGCCTTGCCCGTGAACGCATTTAGCTTGTCAGGATTGACCGCCAAGATGCACCTCCTTGTGGAGTCATTTGGCGCATTCTTTGCCACTTACTCGTGGCTGTCAAGCTGGAGCGAAGGGAGTAGAATGTCACCTTGAGTTGGAGTTCGAAAAGGCAACGGAGGTTTCGCGTATGAAAGAGTATCGCGTCAAACCCGGCTCACGACTGAGCTTGGATAAGTGTGATCCCGACGATACAGGTACGTACAAGAAAACGGATCAGAGTAAAGAGAAGGCGAAGGCCGTCACGGCTCAGTTGACCGGTAGGATTGAGGAGCTGCAGGAGCGCCTCTATGCCAATGGCGACCGGTCGGTGCTCATTGTATTGCAGGGGATGGATACCAGCGGTAAGGATGGGACGATCAGGAGCGTGATGGCCGGTGTGAACCCACAGGGTTGTCGGGTTGTCTCCTTCAAAACCCCGACTTCGGAGGAGTTGAGTCATGATTTTCTGTGGCGCGTGCACCAAAAGGCGCCGTCCAACGGGCAGATTGGCATCTTCAACCGCTCGCATTATGAGGACGTGCTCATCACCCGTGTTCATGGGTGGGTTTCGGACAAGGTGGTGAAACAACGATTCAAGCAGATTAAGGAATTCGAAGAATTGCTCGTTGGGAATGGGACGACCATTCTCAAGTTCTTTCTGCACATCTCGAAGGAAGAACAGAAAGAACGATTGGAGGAGCGCATTCACGATCCGGAGAAGCGCTGGAAGTTCAACGAGGGAGATCTCGAAGAACGTAAACTGTGGAAGGAATACATGATCGCATTTGAGGACATGATGGCCGCCACAAGCACTAGCCATGCGCCCTGGTACATCGTCCCTGCCAATCGCAAATGGTATCGAAATCTCGTGGTCGCTGATCGTGTTGTAGACGCGTTGGAACACTTGAAACTGAAGACACCGCCTGCTCCCGTGGGGATCAATTTTGAGACGTTGAAGATTGTGTAACGAGTCAATGGTCGCCGGAGGTGCGGGGACGTCGCCTGCAGAGCCTGTCAGCTGATATTCCTGTGGCCCACCAAGCAGTTCGGTCTGAGAGGGTGAAAGACCTGTCGACCTGGTTAATGCGTTCCCAAACTGGCCTTCCCTGGTGGCCACTGTGACGCGGACATCCTCTTGAGCCCATCTACGAACGGAATGGAATATTCTCGCTACGGCCTCTATCTTCCCCCACAGATTCATGGCATCTGTTGCTCCAAGACCTAGGCCTGCTGGGTATGTTTTATGCTGCACGCGCTATTGCTGTGAAAAGTTACTTCCCCCATTGACACGAATTTCTAATGGGCGTAAGACGAAACTACGGCCCATTCATTCACTCGACCAAGGGGAACGGGACAGGGCGCGCGGCTGTTAACGGGTTCCCCGCCAACTTTCTCAAGAGAGGAGGGTAGCGATGGATGACCTCACTCCACCTGACCACATAGGCCCCCCGACTCGAGGGCGGGTTTCTGATTGATCGTGTTAGCCGGTTCTCCACTGGCTGTGCCGTAACGGCACCAAAGACCAATAGGTTATTAGCCTGACTCCATCATGGAGAACTTGAGCTGGCGCGAGGAACGCAAGTGCCGGGGATGCAGGTATGTTCCCCTGATCAGATGCCCGATGTTCTCGTTATCGCGCGGGTTCCAGTTTTTGCTGGACCGAGACAATTACACAGCTGAACAGGCGTCCTAAGCGCCATAGACCGGGCGACCTCCTACCTAGTGCAGGGTCGCCCGGTCCATTTTTATCAGGTTGTTGAAAAAGTCTGCCAGCATCGTTCCCTGCCTTCGCCGAAGCGGCTTCGCGCAGGCAAGTCGTATCGTTCAGATCCTCAACGGCGGCCCGGCGGCCTCACCACTCGTCTGCGCACATAGGCATGGTGCTCCGTATTCGTCGTACCGTACACCGGAGAGGGTACGCCTCCGGCCTGCACTTGCTGTGGACTTGCTGGACAGCTTTTTGAATAGCCTGCTGCTTTTCCCGTGGTGGGTTAGCCCGGTCGGATTGAGATGGAACTTTTACGGGCTTGGTCAGGACTCATGCTGGTGGTGATTATGAGCCCTCCGCCAGTAGTAATAGAACGGAAGGCCGCTCAGGACGGTGGCAGCGCCGTAGAGCGATTCTGCTGGTCGTTCGAGCATGCTGGATATGACTAGGGCTACAGCACCACAGACGAGCGTGATCGGGAGAAATGGATAGAGTGGCGCCTGGTACTGCGGGATCTTTACGGGACGTGCTCGACGAAGACGAAAGATTGAGGAGAGGGTCAAGGCCATGAAAAACGAGAGTACGAGGCCACTGTAGACGAGGAGTTGTTCGAATGTTCCACTCACAATAAGGAGCGAGGCCCAGAGGCTTTGAAAGATGATTGCCCGAGCCGGTACCTCGGTGCGGGGCTGGAGCTTGGCAAGCCAGGGTGTAATCATGCCGTCCTGTGCCATGGCCCAATAGACACGGGGCCCTGCCCAGGTCATGGCGCTGACAGCTCCAGCAATGGCGAGGCAGAGAATGGCGGCGACTATTTGTCCGCTCTGGGGTCCCCACAAGGCTGCCGCGGCCTTTTCCGCGACCGGCACAATAGGTTCTTGAGCCAACTCCGCGATCGAGAGCGCCGACAGGTAGACGATATTCAACAGGAGATAGATCATGCCGACGAAGGCGGTGCCCCCGATCATGATCTTGGGCAAGGTCCGTTGGGGGTCAACGATGTCGTTGGCAATGTAGCCCGCCACGTTCCAGCCGAGATAGCAGTAGGTCACGATGACCAGCGCGATGGCAGCAGCTCCAAACGTCGGCTGTCGCAAGGCGGGCCTCTCGAGTAGGCCTATTCCTTGGTCTGCCATCGCCCATAACCCGCCGAGGATCAATCCCCCAATGGCGACGACTTTTGTGGTGGTGAGCAAGAGCTGTACGCGGCCGCCGGTTCCCACGCCTTGGCAATGCAGGAAGGTCGCCACCCAGAGTAGCGTGAGCGACAGGCCCTTTGCTAGCCACCCCTGCTCATCCACGATCGGTATCACTCTCAATGCATAGGACGAAAAGCTGATAGCCGAGGCTGCAACTGCGGCCCCGAAGCCGATCGTAAAGGAGGTCCATCCACTGAGAAATGCCACCAACGGCCCATAGGCCTCTCGCAGGTAGACGTAATCCCCGCCGGCATGTGGGAGGCGCGACCCCAGTTCGCCATAGATCATCGCGCCGCCGACGGCGAATACTGCTCCCATGAACCACAAGAGGAGAATCAGCATTGGATCGCCGAGATCCCGAGCCATGATGCCGGTCGTTGTGAAGATGCCACCCCCGACGATATTGCTGATGAGGACGCAGGCCGCCGTGAACCAACCAATTTTTCGCATAGAGGATTTCTGTCCTGGTTCCTTATTCGAAGGGTGGTTCATGGCAACTTGTACCATTGTTCTCTAGCACGGTGAGCGATGCCTGGGAAGCAAGCCCATAGAGCCTCCTGGTCTCCGGTTTTCCCCACCTTGCCCTTCTGGTCGAGGCCCCTTTAGAATACCGTGTTTAGAGTGAATAACTTGGGGAATGGATTCTCGCACGGAGGTGGTGTTATGGGTCTTGCCGACAACAAATGCATCCCCTGCCGCGGTGGTGTGCCGCCGGTCTCGGCGGATCGTGCGCAGGCTTTGCTGAAAGAACTCGGGCGGGGCTGGTCGCTGAACCAGTCCGGCCATCTTGAACGATTGTATACATTCAGTGATTTTGCCCAGGCATTGGCCTACGTGAATAAAGTGAGTGCGGTTGCTGAAGCCGAGGGTCATCATCCGGATCTCTATCTCGCCTGGGGCAAGTGCAAGGTCGAGATCTGGACGCATAAGATCAATGGCTTGACTGAGAGCGATTTCTTTATGGCCGCCAAAGCCGATCGCGAATTTGAACCGTTTCGCACGACCGTCAGTTAACCAAATCTTACTTGGTTGCGTTATGAACTCACGAGGCAGCAGATGAGCGACAAGGCCCAGGTGGCGCTCGTCAATATGCCGTTCAGCTATTCGAAGTATCCTTCGATTCAACTGGGCACCCTCTCTGCGCTGCTCAAATCGAAGGGGGTTCCCGTCGACTGCCACCATCTGAATGTTCGGTTCGCCCATAAGATCGGCGTCCCCCTCTATGAAATGATCTGCGAGAAGCGCGCGCTGTTTGGCGAATGGCTGTTTTCCTACCTCTTGTTCCGAGACAATCCGAAGCGTGCTGAGTATCCACGCTTATTTAAGCCAGTATTCGAGCAGGTGGCCAAGGAGAGTGGCCAGCAGGCTTCGTTCTTCGAAGATATGGCGACGAGGACGGCGCCACAGTTCTTGACCGGGGCTCTGACCTCCATTGATTGGGGGCAATACAAGATTGTCGGGTTCACCTCTACGTTCGACCAAAACGTCGCCAGCTTGACGATGGCGAAACTCATCAAGGATCTCTATCCTGATGTGACGATCGTGTTCGGTGGAGCGAACTACGACGGCGAGATGGGCTTGGAATATTTTCGAGCCTTTCCCTTCATCGATCATGTCGTGGTGGGTGAAGGGGAAGAGGTGTTTCCGGAATTGGTTGGCTATCTCCTTGGGGGAAAGACCGGGTCGATGCCCAGCGGCGTGACCTACCGAGAGGGTGAGAAAATCTCCTTCAGCCCGAACCAGGCACTGTTCACGGATTTTGCGAAGACCGGGCCGCCGGACTATGACGATTACTATCATTTACTGGCTGAACTCGGGGATGCGGCGCAGGGGCTCGACAGGATCCTTCTCTATGAAGGGTCACGGGGCTGCTGGTGGGGGGAGAAGCATCATTGTACGTTTTGTGGATTAAACGCACAGAGCATGAAGTTTCGGGCAAAATCGTCCGAGCAAGTGGCCCGGGAGATGGCCTATTTGTCCAGCCGCTACGATACGGCGAGATTTCGTCTCGTCGACAACATCATCGACATGAAATATGTGGATAGCCTCTTCGGTCGATTTGCGGCAGACCATTGTGATCTCGATGTGTTCATCGAAACGAAAAGTAATCTCCACAAGAGCCAGATTCGAACACTCGCTGCCGGAGGCGTGAAGTGCATGCAGCCGGGATTGGAGAGTCTGAGTCTCAATCAGTTGCAGGCGATGGATAAGGGCGTCACCCCGATGCAGAATATCATCTGCCTCAAGTGGAGCTACTACTATCATGTCGCGGTGTCCTGGAATATCCTGCTCGGATTCCCCGGGGAAACGAACGAGGACTACCGTCGTCAGATCGATCTCATCCCGTCGTTGTTCCATCTGCATCCGCCGGAGTCGACCGGAAAGTTATGGTTGGAGCGGTTCAGTCCCTACTTCACCAAACCACAGGAATACGGTGTTCGTATCACCGGCCCGGGGACGCCCTACGAGTATGTCTACGATGCTCGGCAAGTGGACTTGAAGAAGATCGCCTATGATTTTGAGTATGAACTAGACAATTGGCAGGTGGACCAAGAGGTCTACCAAGAATTGGTCGGCATGGTTCAGGAGTGGCAGCGAATGGTCAGGTCGAGTGATCGGCCGTTTCTCTATTACTCAAAGGCGATGGACTATGTCACGGTCTACGATGGCCGGAATCCAAAGGCTCCGATCAGGCGACGGTATGATTGGCCTGCGGCAGGGATCATTGAGATTTGCAATGAAGCGGCCAAGAGCCTGGACCAGATCCGCACCCTGTTGGCAACACGACCTGACAAGAGCGGGAGTAGCGATGCAGAAATTATTCAGGCACTTGGTACCTTGACGGCGGCACGAATCCTCTACGAGGAACGAGGCAAGTATTTCACCCTCGCGGTTCCGGAAAACCCCTACCTCTAGCTGAGCCGGATAGTGGTCTCGTCACATCGACAGCTTGTCGGTAACGTTACGCATCTGGACGCCGTGCGCGAGCGACGCGCCGCCTCTAATCGCGCAGGCGACATGGACCGCTTCCGTCATTTCCTCAATGTTCGATCCCTTCTCAAGGGAGGCTTGCGTGTAGGCGTCGATGCAGTAGGGGCATTGGACGGCGTGGGCGACCGCAAGTGCGATGAGGGCCTTCTCTCGCTCGGTCAAAGCCCCTTCAGCAAAGACGGCGCTGTAGTAGGCCATGAACTTATCCCAGAGATCCTTGTTCCCCTTGCCCATATCGGAAAACTTCCCCAGATCATGGGGATGATAGTAGGTGTCCATAGGCAACTCCTTGGTCATCGGTTCTGGCCGGGTTTGAGTGGTCAGAGAACAAGACCGCTTTAACTGTCACTGCTAGCTGCAGCTGCTAGGCGTTGCTGGGCGGTTCAGGGTCAGCCTGGGTGAGCACCTGCGAAAACCTCGTGCCGACGATACCGGTTACCTTGGCCATGAGATCGGTGACCTCTTGCCATTCCGTCGGTAGCAGATCTTGTTTCAGTTGGGGATGGATCGCCCATTGGGCATCGACTTGTGTTCCTTTTCGGCTCACGAGCACCCGGAGCAGTTCCACATCCCTGTTGTGTGATTCTGCCTCTGCATCCTGGGGTGGTTTTCCGTTTTTCAATGGTCCCGATGGAGGCGTTGAACGTGCCATGCAGTCAATCTCCTTCACGTTTGTAGGGGGGATCATAGCGCATCAACATTATCTCTGTATATCTGCTGGCCAGCCCCGAGGGCTGCTCCTGGCTGCTCGCCCATATCGCTCGGCGTGAGCGCGTAGCGAGGCTGAGCTCTAGGAGGGGGTTAGATCCTCACGGAGGACGTCGAGCATGGACTGATGGATCTTCCTGTTACTTGCGACCAGTTCTTGTCCGTAGATTGAAAGGGGGGCGCCGTTGAAGCCTGTCACCATTCCTCCGGCTTCTCGGAGGATGACGACTCCCGCCGCCATATCCCAAGGGTTTAGTTTCACTTCCCAAAATCCATCGAACCGGCCGGCCGCAACATAACAGAGGTCTAAGCCTGCCGTTCCTGTGCGCCGCAGTCCCTGCACCTTCAACGCAAATCGTGCGAAGTGGTCCAAGTTATTATTCGAGGTCTCGCGGATGTCGTACGCAAATCCGGTGACAAGGAGTGCCTGATCGAGATGATCCGTGGAGGATACGGAAATGGGAGCCCCGTTGAGTTGCGCCCCGTGGCCTAGCTGCGCGGTGAAGAGTTCATCTCGAGTCGGGTCATAGACGACCCCAATTACTCCACGCTCGTCACATTCCACTCCGATGGACACGCAGTAAGCAGGGAACCCGTGGGCGAAGTTGGTCGTGCCATCAAGCGGATCGATATCCATTTATAGCGGGATGGAGATTGTTTGGTCAGTCCTCGCTCCTCAGCAAGGATGGAGTGGGTTGGGAAGGTCTCGTGGATAACGTCAATAATCCGTTGTTCCGCCTCGTGGTCGGCGTCCGTGACCAGATTAATGACCTGTTTATGCTCAATGCGAAAACCAGTACGCGCTGACTTTTTGAGAACGGCTCCTGCTTGGCGGGCTGCATCAGTCGCGACGGAAAGGAGTTTGTCGAGGGGGATATTGTCATTGGGTGTTGGAGTCATGGGGCGGCATCTTAACACGAGTCCGTACTCCAACCATGCAGAGAGGATAGACCTTTGAATCGAGGTTACTCAGTTATCGTGCCGTGAAAATATCTGTTTGCTTGTCACGCAATAGACTTATTTAAGACCATACTGAGTAAGTGCATGCCAGTTTTAAAGCTATCATTCCATGCAAGCAACCAACACAGCATATTCTATTGACTTGCTTTGCAAGCAATGCTATAAAGCAAGCATGCTTCACCTGGGGGCGGTTTCGTGGAAGAACTCACCGATATTTTGGTCGGTCTTGAGCAGCGAATTAGCGCGTACAAGAACCGGCTGCAAGAACTTGAAAAGAAACGTCGTCGTCTGGACGACGAAATCGCTACGATTAAAAAATATTTGGAATTGGCAGAAACGCTCTTTCGTGTTGAAGCCGATAAAGCCAAACTCGCCAGTCTTTCTAGCCAATTCTACTCCGATGAAAAAGGCGGCCGGCAACGACCCAATACGGATGTTACGGATCAATCGCGGGAAATTCTCATGGGCCGGAGTAAGTACTCCGGGAAGAGTGTTTCTGAAGCCGCCTACGAAATGCTCCGTGAGGCGAATCGATCGATGCATGCAAAAGAACTTGTGCAACGATTGGTCGAAGGGGGTCTCCAGATTAAGGGGAAGACTCCGTTAACATCTGTCGCGACGTCTTTGAAGCGCGATAAGCGGTTTAGGAAAGTGGGTCCTAATACGTTTGAGGCATTGGAAGAAGCCCTGATCCACGCAGTGTAGTGCGTCTGGGCCGGTTTGGCCTTAAAAGACACGAAGGGGGGTGAGAGTCTTGGCGACGAAGAAAGCAGCAAAGAAGAAGAAGAAGTAGTCCCCGCCTTGATTCTAGCGTCGGGAGCAAGGCCACTTGCTCCCGACGTTAAATCAGATAATCGTTCCCCGCACGTCAAGAGTCATCTCGCCTCTTGAGGCACAGATCCCTAGCAGAATTCTATTGAAAATTGATACGAGTTAGGAGGCCTGGAGTGCCACCAGCGATGCAAATCGTGGTGCGGCCATGGCCGATCGAGGCTCAGACGCGGCAACTGGTTGCTCAGCATTGAGCAATACCCAGCTGTCAGGATGGTTCAGAATCTGCTGAACAAGGCGCGTATGTATCGCATGCCCGGAGCGTTCTGCGATCACATGCCCGATAAAGGGTACGCCGAGTAATGAAAAATCTCCGATCAGGTCCAGGATCTTGTGACGGACGAATTCATTCGTAAACCGCAGGCCTGATTCATTGAGAATGCCGTCCTGAGAAAGGATGATCGTATTATCCAGGCTGCCACCTTTTCCAAGCCCACGGGCCCAGAGGGCTTCCACTTCCTGCAGGAAGCCGAATGTCCTGGCGTCCGCGATCTCGCGTTCGAAGGCATGGACCGAGTGCTCATAGGCATAGGTCTGCGTCTGGATCAACGGATGATTGTAATGAATAGAATAGGTAATTTTCGTGGTCGAAGATGGCTCGATACGAACCCGTCGATTTCCATCTACGACCTCAAGGGGCCGTGTGATTTTCAGATAGGGTTGCCGTTGGCTCTGAGTAGCAATGCCGGCTGAGCGAATGAGGCGAACGAAGGGACCTGCACTTCCGTCCATGACGGGGGCTTCGGCGGCATCAACCTCTACGTATACGTTATCGATGTCGAGTCCGGTTAATGCGGCTAGAATATGTTCAATCGTCTTGACTTGAAATCCGTTACCGCTGATTGCCGTGCAGAGTTCCGTTGCTACCAAATGTTCAACGGAGGCAGCAAGAGAGGCTCCGCCTTTTCCGCTTCGGTTTACGAATACTACGCCGGTATCCGCTGGAGCTGGTCTGAGCGTAAGAGTGACGGGCTGTCCTGAATGGAGCCCAACCCCTGAACAGCTCACCGTATTTGCCAACGTCTGCTGTACTCTCACAGAGTCACCTCAATAATTACAGCAGATAGAAGCAACTTATGTGCCAGTAAGTTTATTTGATAAAAAATGCCATAATATACTGATATTAAATGAAAAAACATATTAATGCCTTGCTAGAGCAGCCGTTGTATAAATATTACACCTGTGACTTTTCATGGAATGCATGGAGAACGGTCGCAGTGTTTTGACGTTGAGCGCTGTGGTCGATAGCAACGGTTCACGATCTGTTAGAGGCTGAGGAAACGGGAGATAATCAGTTGGTCTAGGAAGATCTGCACACTACTTGTCTCGCAGGAAGACTTCCAGGTGGTAGTAGCGGCAGATGTGCCGTGACATTTAAGTTGTAGACGAACAGTATTTACACATAGATTCAGTAGGTTGTGAACATACGATATTTTCGGAATCGGTCTATTCCGGGAGGAAGATTCCAAGCTGCTCTTCCCCGTCTCTCGACATTCTGGCCTTCTTACTCAGGCATTCCTGATTTTTATTACCGGCTTGAGCTCTAACTCCAAGTGCAAGGCTGCAGGCCCTGACGGGCTAAGGTGTTGCCATGACAAAAAGGTGCTCACACACTTGAGTGCTGAAGACCGTGAGACCTTAAGTCTGGGTCTGACCCAAGGAGATTCGCTGTGCGCACTGGCGCGGGTCTTGGGCCGAGCACCCAGCACCCTGAGCCGAGAATACATCTGCAATACGACGCGGGACTGTTCCTATATGCCTGTACCGCTCAACGGAGCCCGCAATGGGTCGACCGCCTGGACCTGGTGGATCGGACCACACGCCTGGTCATCCTAGCCATGATGGACGGGACAGGTGCCACGAGTGCCCGCGAGGGCTTTACAAAAAACTCCGGCATGTGCCCGCCCTGCTGCGGAAAACCATGGCGTACAATTGAGGGAAAGAGATGGCCGAACACGGGCAGTTGGGCCAGCGGCTCGCGATCCAGATCTTCTTTGTCGATCCGTACAGCCCTTGGCACTGCGGCATGATTCACCCGTTGCACTTGGAACTTGAAACCACCGAGGATAAAACACACAGGGCAGAGAGTTCAGTTGAACTCCCTGCCCCCTGCTGACACGAGACCCTAGCTGTGACTTACAACCAGGTGACGCGCTCGGCCGGCCGAATGTAGATCGGCTCTTCGACCTGAATACGCGCCACTTCCTTGCCCGACTTGTTGAAGCCCAACACGGTATCGTTGTACA